>JAAETJ010000279.1 GCA_024228495.1 bacterium
GCTTCAATCTCTTTTCCCGTACTATCGCCGCCTCAATCTCCTGATGAACCTCATACCATACCAGCTTGTGCACACCATATTTTTTGGTAAAGCCTTCTGCCAACTTCTCTTTATGTTCCCACACTCGTTTCAGCAAATCAGTAAGACCTTCATCAACATTACTCACGTCCTCCAAATGTTTTGAGCGAGTAATTTTGCTTTGCTCACAGACAAATCTCGTAACTTGCTGTGGGTCGACGTCTTTTTCTTCTCTTGCTTTTTTCGTAAGAGCCCATACTCCGCGCTCAGAATTCTCCAGAGAACCGAATTTTTTCAAATATGTTCTTGCCCACGCTAACCTGTATTCAAATTCCGTCTGATTTCCGCCCAAATGAGAAATTTCTAACATCTGTTCGTCAAAGTTTTCTATCTCTATAATTTTTTCATAGATTTCTTGAATTGATCCTGATCCACCAAGCACATTCAATACCCTTAAAACCGGATTCATCAATTCTTGGTATGGCGGAACGTCAACCATTGCTTCTCCTTTTTCCTCAATGCCTTGCCGTTCCCTGCAATTCCTTAAAGACGGTAAAATCTGCGTTTTCTCGCCAATCGGGAAGAGCCAGATCAAGGAAATCGATCGTCTGGGTCTGCCGCTCCTTGTCGGGTTTTTTGCAAGCTTCTTCCAGCACTTCAAGATAATAATCCTCGTCGGGCTGCAACTGTTTGATAAAATCCTCAAAGCTCAAGGCAATCGTCACCCAGGCATTATTGTCAGGCTGATCTTCAATATCTGGAATACCGTGTATGAACGCAACGACCCGGTCTTCGCCGCTCACTGCATAATCCGTCAAATCGAGATAAAGCTCACAGCCTGAATTATCGCGGGCGATAGGCAGTACCTGCGGAGGCAATTGCGCCGCCTCGCGTGACAGTTTGATCTCGTGGTCAAACACCCCGAACGAACTGCCAACCAGACGCCTTTTTGTGCCATAGAGCAGCGAAAAACTGCGTGGCACCGGCATATCAGGGTGCTCGATGTCTACATAATAACCATCCAAATTTCCCCCGTTTGCAACCTGCAAAAAAGCCTTGTAGCTCTCTGGAAGGGTCGTTTGCAGCAGCTCTTCAACCGCCTTGATTTCACCCCCATCTGGTGCGCCAAGAAAATCCTTGATGATGATCTCGCCAAACTTTGTATAGGTTGCACTCATATATTTCTCTCAATTCTGCCGCACAATTTATCCGAAAACCGGTTCCCACTTTTAAGATTGTGCTCTAACTCCCAAAACTCAATTTCAATACCGCAAACAGACAGGCAAAGCCGATAGCGATGCAAAAGAACGTATTCCCCATAAGAAACAGGATTTTCCATCCCTCATGCTGGACGTAATCTTCAATGATCACCTTGAAACCAAGATACATGTGAAAGACCACCGACAGAATGAACAACATGAGCCCAATACCAACAAACGGTGATCCAAGATAGGCAGTCACCGATGCGTAATCATCACCCACATGAAAGACAATGGAAAAAAGCAGGAACAGCGTCAGGACAATATTGGCTACAGCGGTCAGGCGCTGCCACCAGAAATGACTGGTCCCGGATCGCGCCGGACCCAATCCTCTTACCCGTCCCAGCGGTGTTTGCATGCTCATTTATCTTACTCCTGGCTATTCGCACTAACATGCGGCCTCCGAAGGGCGCGCTAAACGCGGCGACCAGTCAGCCATGCCTCGCAACGCTCGGTTTCTCTTTTTCACTTCAGCGTCTATTCGATCTCGTTCATTGTTTGGGCGCGCAGTGGTCTAAACCAGCAAAGCCGCAAATCTATAAAAGAGCGCGTCGGCCATTTCTTAATTTTTTTGTGCCCATACCTCTTCATCAACTCAACACTAAATCCTAAAAACTCAGCACTGGCTGACGAAGTCAGCCCCTCACCCAGTAGCCGACGAACCAGATGAGGATGGTCAGACCGATGGAGCCAAAAAATGTACCATATGCCAGAATTTCGATAGACTTCTTACCAAAACCGCTGCCTGTATCCCACAAAAGATGACGCATGCCTCCCAGCATGTGATGAATAAGCGCCCAGGTATAGCCAAGCAAAATGGTGCGCCCGATATGGGTGCTAAACAGTGCATTGACGTGATTAAAATAGTTTTCGTTGGACGCGGCCGCGATCAGCCACCAGGCCAGTAGAAACGTTCCGAAATAAAGCATTGCTCCCGAAATCCGGTGGGCGATCGACATCATCATGGTCATCGTAAGGCGATATATCTGCAAGTGAGGAGAAAGCGGGCGTTCAGCAGACGTACGGTATTTTACCATGGTTGGTCCCCATCAGGCTTTGATCTTGTTTCAGATAAACTATAGAACTGATAGGACAGGCATAACAAGCGAAAGTTCACACGGCCTTATTCTGCTATTTAACACTTACTGTCCTCGAAAAGCCACGATTTGAAAGCCGTCCCCGGGGGCGAAAAGCTGGCTGTTTGCCTGCTTTTTGTGAAAATGTTTTGTTAAAACAGCGTGTCATCTGGCGGCAACGCATAATACCGGAGGGATGACGCCGGTTGGCAGGTAGGTTTTTTATGAAGGAACAGGCGTTTTTGAGCCCGGCGCGATCCATCAACCCCTCGCGTCGTACTTTTTGTACCGCCCAGCAATCAGCCGCTAGTTCACTGCCGCCAATATATTGATGGGCGCACTCATGATAATAGACCAGCAATTTCGCATCACGCGGCAAGCGCCGCAGTTTCAATGGATTGAGGATGATCAAACCGCGCCACGCTGCACCATAATCTGAAGATTGCTCCGAAATAAGTACCGGCGTGCGTCCACAATTCACCAGCAATCCATCGATCATCAAACGACCGGGCTTGATGAGCTTGCCGCGAGGCGCCGCCACAGCAAAG
The DNA here is from genome assembly GCA_024228495.1 of bacterium. Taxonomy (GTDB): domain Bacteria; phylum Pseudomonadota; class Alphaproteobacteria; order Rhizobiales; family JAKIUO01; genus JAKIUO01. The sequence continues at coordinate 2,902 of JAAETJ010000279.1, forward strand.
CTGGTCGCCATTACCGCCAAGACGGTCGCCAGCCCAACCAATCGGGCAAAACTGGTTGAGCATATCCAAGCCATTATTTGAGCAGACTCAAAAAAGCGCTTCAAACCAAAACTCCCTTCATCCAGAAAAAACTACGTGCAGGCGCGGTATACCTAGTTTATGTACCATAAGCTGAGAAAAAATATTGGATTGATTTATTGCGGTGCAAAATACACTAGCTGATATAAAAGCGCTTTGCATGCTCAAAGCGGGCGAGCGTAAAGCAGGCGCCAAGCAATTTGATGGTATAAAAATAACCGTTTTTCTCAAAACCATTTTTCAGATGGGCGTTGATAGAGGCAGCATTCCTCACCGAAATACCGACATACAGAGTATGATTTTCTTTTAATTTCAGCTCGTTGCGAACAAATTCATAAAAACCGGTCATCAAACCGCGCCGCCGATAAGAGCTTTTGGTAAAAAGATTATAGCTAAAGGTAATACTCTCGGGAACCGGCAAGAACACCCCATAGGTCATCTCGATCTCGCCGAACATCAACCAGCCATAAAAAACCGGCAATCCATGACCGTAACCGATCACCGCCTTGTCTCCCGCATCCAGACGGTTGCTGGCAAAACTGCGTTCTTGTTCACTCATTGGATTAATTTGATCAATGATCTCCAGCACATCGGACCCGTCATGGATTTGGAAATTGATATGAGCTTGGGTGGGTTTGCACTCCTGCTCTGCAAGCGGCCTCGCCACATGATCGCTCATCAGCTGCTTGTCGAACTGATAAATATTTTGCATATCAAATGAAATCACGCGGCTTTTGAACAATGATAAGCTCTGGCGCAATCGGGTCCTCATGCCGTTTCCCTTCGAGCCTCCAAAAACGCCCTCAGCTTGCCAACCAGATTGCTGCGATCATTGTCTGCATCCACGTTCCAGCAATTCAGGTTTTGCTGCGCCAGTATTTTGTAATGGCTGACCCAGTCCGATGCGCTGATCAAGGCGTTAATCTGCTCGGCAGCACGTCGCGGGTTGGATGGATCGACCAGCAAGCCGCTTTCTCCCAGTACCTCCTGGAACACCTTTTGTTTTGGAGCAATCACCGGCAAGCCGCCATATTGCGCCTCTAGAAGCGGCAATCCAAGCCCCTCATCATGGGACGTATTGATAAAAAGGTCGGCCCGCGCCATCAGTTCACGGGTTTTCTCAATAGACAAATACCCATAGAGCGTCACGCCCGGGGTGTTCTGTAATCTTTCAATTTCATCTCCCCAGCCAAAACGACCGACAATATCAAGAGTGGCGCCCGGATGACCCTGGGCATGCAATGCTTGCAAAATATCAACCGCCGCCCCCAGATTTTTGCGCGGCTCAACCGTACCAAGTGCGATCAGGCGCAAAGATTTTTTCACTCTCTTGGGGTCATCTTCACGCAGGTGATCCTCAAGACCAAATATATTACGCACCGCCGGACGATAGAGCAAAATTTCCGCATCCGGGCGGCAGAACTGACGCAATTCGTCTCTGGTATATTGCGAGTTGACCATAAAACAGGGCAGATTTTTCACCGCATGGCGAAAGGGCGGTACCATATAGAGTTTGGCGCGCCGATTCAGATCCGCTTTTCTGGTCAACAAAAACAGATCATGGATATAGGGAATGACCCGCGCCCCAAATCGCGACAACACAAATGAGGGAGGGAAACCCGGGCAAAGCATCAAGGCTCTCGGGTGGCGCACGAGTTTAACAGGTAGCTCGATATTTTGCCGAAAGATAAGATCCATAGTCGAGTTGGAGGTAACCGGCCTCAACTCAAGAGGCGCTAGCGAGCCTTTGGAAAACAACTCCTGGGTAATGCGCTCAAGTCCCGTCACATGACGACCAAGATGGGTATGATCAACAAATATGGTGGTGGGCTTCATATCCGCTTTGGAAATCACGACATCCTCGCGCTGTTATGGCCTATGAGAGATTGCGTGTTCCCCACAATGCCGTGCCGGCGAGCACGGTACCGCACGACACGTTTTTTTGATTTTTGCAATAATAGGAGCGACAAGGCAACCACGAAAACCAAGTCCGTGCCTTTGGCTGACAGACTGACCGAGGTACTTGAAACCGTCATGAAATAGACGATCGGCCAGATTGCTGCGCGAGACGAAGCCTTTACAACATCATACAAAAAGGCGAACAGGCCAACAAAGAAGATCATGGAGACGATAAAACCATAGGACAAAATGAAAGCGACCCAAAAACTTTCGATGCCAAAATTGAGACCATGAGCGCGCAACAAGGACGCCACATGCTCGGGATCAGGGCCGATCATGATATCCAGCAGGCTCAGATCACGAAACACTTCAAACATTATGACGCGGGCACTGGCGCTGCCTTTGTCATCGATAAAGCGGCCAACAAATTGATCAAACAGACCGATCTCAAAACCAACTACTAGAGCGCCAATTCCCAGCGGTACCAACAACACACCAAGCAACCAGTTTCGCCGCGCCGAGGTACGGCCCCTCAAGGTGCCAATCATTTTAAAACTGAAAATAATCACCAGAAATATCAGCATCGATACCAATGCCATGCGGCCACCAAAGGCGTTCATGGCCAGCAAATTAATGCCAAACAGGGCGGGCTTCAAGATCCAGGGCAAATCGCGCCAGCCACCAAGCGCCAGGGTGACAAGATAGCCACCGGTGACCAGCGCATTGGTCAAGGGGTGCCCCAGAAATGCCGATGATCGCCAGTCCTCTTCAATGATAAAACCACCAACATCCATAGGCGTCAGGCGAAATCCTGTTAAAAACTCGAACAGTCCGAGCAAGGCATTGGCCAGCATTAAAAAATGCATGAGGCGTCCCAGCTTGAACCGCTCACGCTCCGAGATGCTGCCAAGTAGAAATAATAATATAACCGGAAAAATAAACGTATCAATAATCGGCGTGAAAGGTTTGTGCTGAATAACCGTGATCTGAAAAAGTAACAACATCCAGGTCACCAGAAATACCAGCGTCCCTTTATGACGAATAAATAGCGTATCAATATAGTCCATCGGGCGCGTATACGAAAACCACAGCAATAGCATTGTGCCAATGGCCAGAAAATGAGCCGGATGAATTTTTTCCAGCGGCGTGCCGCCTTCCTGGTCGTAACGAATACCAAACTTCGCGAGCACCATATTGGAGAGCACAAACAGCAAAAACAGCGTAACAAAAAGCAGGAAATACAGCGCTTTGGAGCGCTTTGGGCGCCTTACGATGACACCAGACTGATATGGACTTCTCATTATAATCGTCCCAGCATTCATCAAACACGCCCTGTTGCAACTAACCTTGTCCCACTATATGCATGAGCCGAGCCAATTCATAGCGCTCTTGGCTATTCTCGCTTCACGTGGCCTAAGCGAGGAAAGGGCACGCCCGACGGCCTGTCGGTCTTGCAAAAGAGTACTTCGGACTAGTTTCTAAATAATAAAATATTTTGTAAAATAGGTACCCCTGAATTATGAGGTCGCTGGTCAGGATATGCTATAACTAGCGGATATAATTAATACCGAACGAAGTACTCTTGGGAAAAGCCGACCAACCACCGCACCGCTGCGCGCCCCGTCAGAGGCATGCCGCCAGCCGGAAAACCATGAGATAAATTAAGCCTTGAGCGCTTTAAACCGTCTCGGGATCGACTGTAGAAACAATGACGCCGCGCATTTTACTCGCCGGGGCATCAAGGGCGCGCAGGGCCTCATGGACGGTCTCACGGCTTGTGCCATCTGTACGAACAACAATTGCTACACTATCAACCACATCAACAAGAAGATGCGCCAGCCCGGAGTTCAAAATGGCACCACCATCGACGACAACGAGATCAAAATCTTTGCTGATCTGTGGCAGTTGCGCAAGCAAAGTTTGATAGTCGCCCCAATGAATTGACTGGCGTTTTTTTTCGGCTGTAACAATCGGCAGGAACGAAAGACCAAGCGATTTATCCTGCACAATAAGATCAGCGAGTTTCCCCTGACCACTCAGGACATCGCGAAGCGCCTGCGTATTATCAGGGGCCAGCGTCTCTGCCAGTTCCCCATTGCCACCATCACCATCAATCAGCAAAACCTTACGCTTTTGCATGGCGGCAGAAATCGCTGTGCTCCAGGCAACCGACAAGCTTCCCTCATGGTCGGTTGAAGACACCAGCATGATACTATGTGCTCCCGCCACTGGCATGGCTTGAGGATCTTTCAACTTCATCAGATTGCGCACCAGGCCCATCACAGATGTAGCATAGGGAGAGCCGACTTTGGCAAGCTCCAGATACAAACGATAATACGGGCTTTGCTCGGAAGACCCGTCTGTTTGACGGCTAAACAAGGACCGCAGGGATGAAAATACGCCTTGTGTAAAATTTGGGATCGAGCCGATTATAGGCAATCCGAGCTCTCGTTCAACATCGGTGTTAGAGGTAAAACGATCCTGGCGATAATCATTGACCAGCGCGCCTCCCAGGCCAAGACCAAGACCAAGTATCAATGCCAGAGGTAAAATGATCTTCTTTTTAGGCCAGCTGGCCCACAATGGCGTACTGGCATAGGAAATGACCCTTGCATCAATCAGATTGATCTTTTCCTGCGCGTTGGATTCGCGTGCTTTTGTCAAAACACGTTCATAGACCGCCCGGTTGGCATTGGCTTCGCGTTCGAGTGCAGCCAGTTGAACCCGGGCTGTGTTGGTAACATCAGTGACACCGCGTGATCTATTCAAACGCTTGCCAAGCGCAGCTACGCGCCTTTTTTCGACACCAAGATCAGCTTGGAGTGAATTAGCAATGCGCCGCAATTCAGCATTGATCAATTGCCGCGAGCGCAACACTCTTGCTCTGGCAGAAATCAGCTTTGGATGACGAGCACCCAGCACGCTGGCGAGCTGGCTTTCACTGCGCGCCGTCGCCGCATGCTGCTCGCGCAGGCTGGCAATCACGCGGGACTTGATGGCTTCGTCAAAATTTTCAGGGATCGTACCCGAGCGCAGCAGGCTGCGTACTTTGGCAGCTTTGGCTTCCGCCCCTGCCATCCGGTTTTTTGCGGCCAACAACTCGTCATTGAGACGTGACAGGTGCCGTTCGTTGACCAAAGATCCATTCGCCGCGACAATATCATTTTCTTGTCTAAACATTTGAGCACTGGTCTCTGCTTCGAGAACTTTAGCTCGCAATGTTGCCAGACGTCCCTGCAAAAGCTGGGAAATCTGATGAGTGTTGTTGGCCTGAGTTTCTGCTTGATCAGCAATATAAGCATTCGAAACAGCCCGCGATAACCTGGCAGCTTTTTCGGCATCTCTCGAACTGACCGCCACTTCGACCACATAGGTCTGTGAAGGACGTTTAACCGCAAGCCTTTCATATAGTCGGCGCAGAGCTTCTTGCATGCGAGCTGGTGTCTCGATAACCTCATTCAATTCAGTCTGCCAACCGACCAGACGCTTCAGCCAGTCGGTCAAACCTGGTTCAGCAGCGTCAGAATACTCTGGATCAGAGATCAGATTTTCACTCTTAACTACCCGTTCAAGCACGGCATTTGACGCGATCACCCGGGTTTGGCTCTCGATCAATATCTGATTGGTATTACCATCTTGCGGAATATAGTCAGAACCAAAAACGCGTTTGGGCTGCGGATTGATCAAGATTTTAGAGGAGGCCGTATATTTGGTCGTTGCCGTCATTGAATAGACAGTCGCTGCTGCCAAGGACAATATAGTCATCATGGCGATCAACAACCATTGCTGCTTCAGGATTCTGAAAAATCCAGCAATATCCAATCCACCGTCAAATTCATCCACAGGTTGATAAACAACACCCGTATTATCGGTGAACCTACCTGAGGCTAAGTCATGTTTACATTCGTCAAAATTGCTGATACCCATAAGACTGATACTTTTTCCTGAACTACACACTTGATCCTAAGTCGGACGGCTTAACGTTCTTTAAGAGATTGCTAAGAATTATACTAGACCAACTGACAGCAAGTTCCGTGCCTGATACTCAGTTAATTCATTTTAGTGACTATTATGGTCAATATATTTCAACACATACGTAAATGTATCAAATTAATACATCAGATTTCAGCTACACACCGAAATGTCGCAGAATATAGTCAACTTGACCTACACAGAATGAATGCATATTAACTATTCTAGCTTGTATTATTAACATATAACGTGCATATACAGTCAAACTTAGCCAGAAAATGTATTTCACATTTATATCATAGCAGCCTCGCATGTTCTTTGCATATTCAATTGCCAAGTCCCGTTTCGAAACGTCAATGAAACGATTGTTGTTGCTTTTTAATAAATGCTTTCAGTAGTGCATTCAGGTAATTTATCATGTCTGATATCTCCCAACGCGTACCCGGTCGAGTTACCAACATCAGCGGTTTTACGCTCTTTCATCCCTATCTGTTTGGTTGCGTCGCCTTTGCCGCGGACATCGTCGCCATCGTTGCGATGTCGGTGCTCACAGGCACTGCCTATCATTATGCCGCATATGGTGATATGGGCCCTCCTGTGCTGTTCCTTGAAGCGGGGCTAAAGGTGGCTTTGTTCTTTACACTGCCATTCCTGTTCCGCGAAAAGTATAATCTAACGAGCTATATCTCAAGCGATGCGCGTATTCCAGGCCTTTTCTTTATCTGGAACTATGCTTTTTTCAGCATGTTTGCCTTGGGGTTTTTGACCAAATCAACCGATATATTCTCCCGTGGCACGCTGGTGCTATTCTATTTTGCAGGGTTTGGCGCCATCGCCTTGTTACGCGCCCAACTGGCAAGACAAGTCACATTGGGCTGCAAAACCGGGCGCATCGCCGCCCGTCAGATCATGCTGGTTGGTACCGATGTCAAAATCAGAGATTTCCAGACCCAGTTTCAGCCGTGGAATCATGGCTTGCGGATCAATCACTCGATTGTCCTGGACGAACATTTTGATGGTTCGGAGCACGAGGGAGATGGTCGCGAGTTGGAAAAAATCTTGGATGACGCCTTGTCGCTAACCCGTCAGGACCCGGTAGACGATGTCATATTACTATTGCCGTGGTCGCGCAGCTCACTCATTGAGCGCTGCGTCGAGCAATTTGCAACCAGTTCAGTATCCATTCATCTCGGCCCACAAGCAATCTTTAACCGGTTCATCGATGCAAGACTCACCAAACTTGGATCGATTTCCACACTTAATTTAATACGCCCACCACTATTGAAAATGGAAATCACCTTGAAACGATCATTTGATATTCTCGCCTCTATCGCCGGCCTTACCCTGTTATCGCCATTCCTGCTGCTGTTTGCGGTTAAGACCAAACTCGATAGTACTGGTCCTGCCTTGTTCCGCCAAACGCGCTATGGCTTTAACCAGAGGCCATTCGAGATCATCAAGTTTCGCACCATGACTGTGATGGAAAATGGTGATGATGTGAAACAGGTTGTTGCCAATGATCCGCGCGTCACAAAGTTTGGGCGCTTCATGCGTAAATGGAATATTGATGAACTGCCACAATTATGGAACGTCCTAAAAGGGGATATGTCGCTGGTCGGCCCTCGCCCACATGCCGTTGCCCATGACCAGGAATTCACCAAAAAGATCGCCCAATATGCTCGCCGCATGAATGTCCAGCCGGGCATCACCGGGCTGGCTCAGGTCAATGGCTATCGCGGCCCCACGGATACGGACGAAAAAATTCGCCTGCGCGTCGAACATGACCTGCACTATATCGACAACTGGTCATTCGCCCTCGATATCAAGCTCATCTGGATGACCTTGTTTTCAAAAAAAGCCTATCTCAACGCCTGTTAATATTAAAGAGAGCTATAGATTTATATCGAACCCTGTTTGCTTTAAAATCCCTAACTATATTGTAAAAATAAAGATAGAGAACATGACCCAAACCATTTTCGACAATTGGAAGCCTGAACATTCTCGTCTATGGGGACGAATTCCGGTGATCCAGGCGCACAATCTTCACAAATCGCCCTTGTTCACCGACGAGGGCCTTGCCGAGTTGATCGAAAATTATCCGCGCGCCGATTATTCTTTGGTCATCCCGGGTCGTCAGGACCAGGATCAACATCACAAATGGCGCGAAGGCGATATTGGCAATGCTTCTGGCGCAGAAGTCCTTCGAGCCATCAAGGAAGGTTTTTTATGGATCAATCTGCGCAACCTGCCTAAAAACAGCGTCCGATTCAAAAAACTGGCCGATCAGCTATTTGAAGAAATGCAGTTCAATGTACCAGATCTCAAGATCAAGAATTCTGAAATAACAATGTTGATCACCTCACCTGGTGCCCAGACCTATTATCATTGCGATGTACCTGGACAATCCTTGTGGCATATCAGAGGACGCAAAAAAGCCTATATATATCCGACCACCGCCCCGTTCATCCCAGACGAAACACTGGACAGGGTGATTATGCAGGAAACTGAAGAAGAGGTACCGTTTGAGCAATGGTTTGATGATCACGCCCTGGTCGCAGACATGGAGCCGGGCATGATGGCCCATTGGCAACAATTTGCCCCGCATCGTGTAGAGAATTATGGCAGCCTTTGCGTCTCCATCACCACCGAACACTGGACCAGAGAAATTGAACGCAACTACAAGGTGCGCTTTGCCAATGCCTTGTTGCGTAGATTTGGATTTATGCCAAAAAGTAACGACATATCAGGAATAACTTATCTTTCAAAAGCCGTCCTGCAGTCATTATGGCGTCGCTCGGGCCTTGCTCGAAAACATATGTGGACGCGCAAAATCGAGTTCAAACTCGACCCCGCTGATCCACACAAAATACTCAACATAACACCGTTCACTCTTGGTCCAGGAAATAGTTGAACCGTTGATCATGAAAACCAATCGGCTAAACCGCGATTTCTTAACTTAAGTTGAGGCCATGTTTCAAAAAGAAAATACCATGGAGCCGGACACCACCCTGGCCGGTCAACGCGACAAGGTGCATGTCTGGTCGAGTTGGAATGAACGCGCCTCGGCATTTGCCAAGCAGGTCGATGGAACCGGAACGACCTTGTTCCAAAATGAACTCTGGCTCTCCACCTGGTATCAAACCTTTACCAGCAACGGCGATACGCAAGCCGTGATCGTCGCGGTTGAAGACCAGCAATCTGGCGAACTTGTATTGCTGCTGCCCTTGGCAAAACGCTACGAAATGGGTCTGTCGGTCATCTCATTTGCCGACTTTGGTCTGGTTGATTATAACGCGCCGCTGATCCTCCCCGATCACCAGTTCGATCCACAACAGCTCGATCGCTTGATGCGCGATATCGTTCGTTCGCTACCAACAGCTGATCTGCTCAAACTCGAAAAAATACCCGACCACATCAATAATATTCAAAACCCACTTTGCGCGCTCAATGATCTGCAAAAGAGCAATCTATGCCATTACGGCATTGAAATCACGAATAGTTGGGAGGACTACTGGTGTAGTCTGAAACGCAATTTTCGCAAAGATCAACGGCGTCGCTGGCGGGTGCTTGAAAAAAAAGGCGAAGTATCGTTCGTCTGGTGCCAAAATGAAAACGACATCAAATCTCTGTTTTCTACTCTCATGATTCAACAGCGCCAACGATTGGCACGCCTTGATCTTCCTTATCTGCTTGATAACCCCAACATGAAACACTTCTATGAGCAACTCATTGTCAAGGGCTGCGCGACAGGCCCGGTGATCTTCACTGCCTTACTCGTTGCAAGCCAGCCTGTAGCCACCTTGTGTGGATTTGGTAATGGCTCCCATTATTGCATGACGGTCTCTGGCTATGAAACCGGCGAATGGAGTAAATGCTCCCCAGGACGCCTGCTGACCGAACGCACCATGCAGACCTTGCATAAACACGGCTACCATTATTTCGATTTTACCATTGGCGATGAGCCCTACAAACAATATTTTGCCATCGAACAAGGCACGTTACATGAAGTTTATCGCCCCCTGTCCTGGCGAGGATGGCCGCGATATTTATGGATGAGAGCCAAATCCGCGCTAAGACGGGCTACTATATCCCGGACCATCAGAATCTAGCTCCAAATGAATTAGCAACAATAAACTGGAATTTCTCTCGAAAAACGGGTTTACTCTTTTGCCCTAAAGAAAATACCGCTTAAACAAGCCGCAAATCAGGCTGTCCGACAAGGTCTTTCGGTCGTGTAAAAGTGACCCCGATTTCTGTCATCTCTCCCCAGACCATCCAACAAATATAGGATTCCTCCATACTCGGAATAATCAAGATAAAATGATCAGGAATACCAATGCGCGAGACAACTCGAAGGCGTGCCCCGCCAGCGGTGAGTTCGCTTACCGTACAATCGATCACCGACTGTTTGTCATTAAAGTAGATTTTTGCGGCCAAAAATGTCCGCTTACGCACATATTTCCGATTTTCCACTAACTTCATCTCTCTCCAACGCATATTCAAATAACAGCTTAGTGCACTGTTTTTGCTCAATTTTTATTATTACTTGCCTCTCATCTGTATATTTGAATAAAGTGTCAAATAAAGAACCTTGTTAAGATTTAGTTAACAATAGATATTATCTATTCACTTACGTTCCTTTTAATCAATGGACTAACCACTCGACAAGGACGTGCCAGAATCTGGAATTTATACTCCCTTTTTTAGATGCAGATGCTATCAGGCGACAAAGAAACAGGTTCCAGGCCATCCAGGCGGAAATCAATGAGCGATCTTGTTGAGCAGTACCGGACGCTTCTTTTCGCGCTGGCACTGATCTACAAAACCACCACCTATACCCGCGCTCTTTTTTCGATCGACCACCAGAATTAAGAACGCTCAATTATTGAGAGGACAAAGTTTTCTATTGGTTTTATGCTACCCTCTAAACAGGGAAAAGCCGACATGAATAAATCGGATCATCTACGCTCCTATTGGATGCCTTTCACCAATAATCGTGCCTTTAAAAAAAACCCGAAACTGTTTGCCAGCGCCAAGGGCGTATATTACCAGACCCCGCATGGCCGCATGATCCTTGATGGTACATCCGGTTTGTGGTGCTGTAATGCGGGACACGGGCGCACGCGCATTACCGAGGCTATTCAAAAAACAGCAGAAGTGCTTGATTATGCTCCTGGGTTCCAGCTCAGCCACCCGGCCGCCTTTGAGGCCGCCAATCAGCTTCTAAACATTGCACCAGATGGTTTTGGCCATGTCTTTTTTACCAATTCTGGATCAGAATCTGTTGATACTGCGCTCAAGATCACCCGCACCTATCAACAAATGCGCGGACAAAAACAGCGCAACTTTCTTGTTGGACGCGAGCGCGGCTATCATGGGGTTGGATTTGGCGGCATATCTGTCGGTGAGATTGACCCCAATCAGCAACATTTTGGCCCTTTGCTCCCGCAAACCGATCATATATGCCATACCCATGATCTGTCTCGAAATGCCTTTACGAAAGGTCTCCCCGCACATGGTATCGAATTTGCCGATGACTTGATCCGGCTTGTGGAGCGCCATGGCAGCGATGCCATTGCCGCGGTGATCGTAGAACCTGTTGCTGGCTCAACGGGTGTGCTCATTCCCCCGACTGGCTATTTGCGCAGACTGCGTGAGATTTGCGACCAACATGATATATTATTGATTTTCGATGAGGTGATCACCGGCTTTGGACGCCTTGGTGCGCCCTTTGCCGCTGACTTTTTTGGCGTCATGCCAGATATTATTACACTGGCAAAAGGTCTGACATCAGGCACCGTTCCCATGGGAGCAGTACTGGTCAATAATAAAATCCATGAAGCCTTCATGAAGGGTCCAGAACTGGGGATCGAGTTCATGCATGGCTATACGACAAGTGGTCACCCGCTGGCATGCGCTGCCATGATTGCCACGTTGCAAATCTATGAAAAAGAAGATCTGTTTGCACAGGTCAACGAACTTTCTCCATATTGGGAGCAAGCGCTTCATTCTTTACAAGGACTTCCCCATATTATCGATATACGCAATCTGGGGCTGATCGGAGCGATTGAACTGGAGCCGCGTCGCAATGAGCCAGGCTCGCGAGGTCAGGACGCCTTTAACGAATGTTTTGAACATAACCTGCTAATCCGCGTCACCGGTGACATCATTGCCCTGTCGCCTCCGTTCATCATCACCATTGAGCAAATTGACAAAATAATCGACCGCTTGCGATCAGTTTTAAAGAATCTCGATTAGACCATTTAAAGAAAAAGGAAGCGACATGATAGTCGGCAATCAACATTACCGCTCAATCTGGTTTGATGAGCAAAGCCAGCATGTGAAAATCATAGATCAAAGATGGCTGCCGCATCGTTTTTCAATTGTTGAACTCACTAATCGCGACGCCTTTATTGCCGCTATTGGCGATATGTGGGTGCGCGGCGCACCATTGATAGGAGCAACCGCAGCCTACGCCTTTTACGTACAGATGACGAAAGACCCCTCGCACCAATCGCTTGATCAAACTTATGATATTTTGCTGGCAACAAGGCCCACCGCCGTCAATCTGCAATGGGCGCTCAACGACATGCGCGCATTGCTGGCACCTCTTCCAGAAGGCGAGCGCCCCGAGGCTGCCCTCACTCGCGCCAGGCAAATCTGCGAGCAGGACGTAGAATGTAACCGCATGATCGGGGTGCATGGTCTGACACTTATCAAAAAAATCGCCGCCCATAAAAACCCCTTTGAGCCCGTAAACATTCTCACCCATTGTAATGCCGGCTGGCTGGCAACCGTTGACTGGGGCACCGCCACCTCGCCCATCTATCATGCGGTGCAGGAAGATATTGGCGTTCACATATATGTCGATGAAACAAGACCGCGTAACCAGGGGGCTCAATTAACCGCCTGGGAATTGGCACAACAAAACATTAGCCATCAGCTGATCGTCGATAATGCCGGTGGTCATTTCATGCAGCAGGGCGATATTGATCTGGTGATCACGGGTACCGACCGCACGACCGGTTCTGGCGATGTGTGTAACAAAATCGGTACCTATCTAAAGGCGCTAGCGGCGCATGATAATAATATTCCGTTCTATGTGGCACTGCCCTCAACAACCATTGACTGGAGCTTGTCGGACGGCATTGCGCAAATCCCCATCGAACAACGAGATGGATTGGAAGTTACCAAAATCTGGGGCAAGCTTGGTGATGGCAGTGTTGCACAGGTGCAAATCTGTCCCGATAATACTCCGGTTGCCAATCCCGCCTTTGATGTCACCCCGGCGCGCCTCGTCACCGGTCTCATTACCGAGCGCGGCATATGCGATGCCTCCAAACAGGGGCTGAGAGAGTTATTTCCTGAGTTTTCACACGATTAGAGATCTTTTGCTAAACTAGATGTGTTTGAGAGCCAGTTAATAGCTCGCTAGTCTTACCTCCTCACCCCGACCCTCACCCGCTGGGAGAGGGCTAGGGTGAAGTGTCGGACTAGCGTTTTTGATCAAACTCAAAAACCGCTGCGGTGTAAAAACAACGAGGTCCTTGTCGTACTGTTTGATCTTGTTGATGGATTCGTGCCCTGCTCCCTCGATCAGCAACACTTCTGGCACTTTATCGGTACAGTTGGTTTCAAGGGTGCATAGATCAAAAAACTTGTCATAAGCCAGTTTATCCTGCCAGGCTGGTCGTCACAATATGTAAATTGGCTTCACGATCACTTGAAAGACCATTTCCTTGCCGCCAGATTTCTCTAAGTTGAATTGGTATTCCAGCCAAACATCAAGGTCTGTTTTAAAGTGGCGGATCACCACCACTGAAAATACTCCTGTAAGGAGCTGATTTAGGAAACCAATATGATGTATACTCGACGTCTTTTTCTCGGAATGACCGTTGCACTGGCAAGTATGGCCACGATGCCAGCTCAAGCGAACCCCGTTCAAATATTTAAGACCTTCCAGAAGGGCTCCAGCAAAAGCGTCAACCATGCAGTTTGGGACAAATTGCTTAAAACTTATGTACACAAAAGCAAATCCGGGCTCAATGAAGTCAACTATAGAGCGTTCAAGAAATCGGGCCACAAGGCGCTCAAATCCTATTTGCAAGAATTGCAATCCACCAATGTCAAATCCCTTGATCGCGACGAGCAATTCGCCTTTTGGGTCAATTTGTATAATGCCAAGACCATTGATGTGATCTTGAGTAAATACCCGGTTTTCTCGATCAAGAATATCAAGTCGGGGATTTTTTCGCCCGGTCCCTGGAAGCTTAAAAACATGAAGGTCAATGGCGAGGCTCTGACACTTGATGATGTGGAGCATAAAATATTGCGCGGCCTATGGCGCGATCCACGTATTCATTATGCCGTCAATTGCGCTTCGATCGGTTGTCCCAATCTCGCCATTGATGCTTTTACAGCCGCCAACTCTCAAAAATTACTCGACGAGGGAGCGCGCGCTTATATCAATTCCCCGCGCGGTGTCAAAGTGTCAGGTGGCCGTGTACAAACTTCAAAAATCTATAAATGGTTCAAGAAGGATTTTGGCGGCAATGAACAAGGTATCTTGAAACATCTTCGTCTTTACGCGGCTCCCGAACTGGCGGCCAAGCTAAAATCGGCGCGCAGTATCTATTCTTATGACTATAATTGGTCCTTGAACGACCTGCGTTAGCTCATAAGCAAATAGCTGATTTGGCACCTGCGGGGCTCAAATGAGCCTTGTCAGGTGCTTTTTTGTGCTTATTTTGAAATAGTTTGAACCTTTTTTCTCACCATCGCGACCAAAGGATAACAGCTCGCACACTTATCGGGCGCTCGATGCGTTGTGATAACGCATAATTTAAAAAACAAGGGACAAGAAAAGTGAAAGAAAACCGTGTAGACCTTCAGGTAGAAGTGAATAAATATAACAGTATTCTGAAAGTCTATGATACGGTCAAATCAGAAATTTGCGAGATAACAATAGAAAATATTCTGTTTTCTGATCCAAAGCAAAACCAGCTGGAATTCTTTCACATCGGTTGTTATCTCATTAAAAATTCAAAGGAGATGTCAGTATGAACTCACAACTTAAAACAGTTCACACGAGGTCGTCAAACTCACCTGCATCACGCAAGGTGGATTTATTACGTTCAGCAAGTTTCGCCGCCCTCCTTTGCTTCTCCTCCACTGTCCTCATAAGCCCGGCCTTCGCGCAAGGTGGCATTTTGGACGGTATGAAAGGCCTGTTTGGCAGCGATGTCACATCAACAAATGGTCCCTTGATGAAGCCAGGTAATATTGCGGTCACCGGTTTTTCCGGCATCTCTTTTCCCCAAGAAGGCCTCCCTCCAGGCGTCAATCCACTCGATGAAACATTCATTAATCTCAACGGCAAGACCTTGCGGATTTTCAACGTGCGGGTCGCAGGCGAAGCGCCCAAAGGGCAGCTTGTTAATACCCCTCTCCCGTTTGAAGTCGAAGCGCGAAAAATCGGCCAAGTATTTGGCCTTGCTTACGATATTGGCACCCTCATTGAAGGTCGCACAGATGGCAAGCGCACCGTGCCAAATCTTTATGTCACTGCCGCTACCATGCACGGCTTGCAGGTCGTTGTCCCAGATAGTGATGGCGATGGCCGCCCTGAGCGCATCAAAACCGGTACTCCTGGCGCCACCTTCATGGACGGCCAGCACGGTCTTGATCTTGGCGGTGGTCCCGGCAGCATCTATAAAATAAACGGCGTCACTGGAGAGGTCAGCCTGTTTGCCAATGTGCAACTGGATGGCGTTGAAAATGCGGGTGCCGGTCTTGGCAATATCGCCTTTGACCAAACCCATCAGCAATTATTTGTCTCTGATCTTGATACCGGTATGATCCACCGTTTTGACATGCAAGGCATCGATCTTGGCACGTTTGACCATGGTGTCAATGGACGCCCCAAAAACGGTTTTGACGTGGTCCCTCATGACCCCGCCAATCGTATGGATATTGCCAGCCCAACCTTTAACGTAGAAGATCCAGAAACCTGGGGCTTCACCTCCACCATGCGCCGCGTGCACGGTCTCGCAGTCAAAGGCAATCGTTTGTTTTACGCGGTGTTTGAAGGCCTGCAAGTCTGGTCCATCGGTATCAACCATGACGGCAGCTTCAGGGATGACGCGCGCTGGGAACTGGATGTCCAATCAGATAGCGACCACCCTGTCACCGATATTGTGTTCGACCGCAAAGGATTCTTGTATCTGGCCCAGCGAGGCCACGTCAAAAACACCTATGATTATTCAAAGTTCGCTGCCCCCGCTAAGTCGCAAGTTGTTCGCTACCACCGTGAAAGCCCTGATGATCCAGCTACTCCCTCTGTCTGGATCGAAACCCCGGCGGAATATGCTGTTGGTTTTCCGGAAGGAAACCGCATGACGCTTGGCGGTATCGACCTTGGTTATGGCTTTGATGAATTGGGCAATATCAACCCGCGCGTTTGCGATGGCACACTTGGTAAAACCGGCGACAATCTGCGCGACAACCCGGCACTTGCCGATCAGCTTGCAGCGAACGGACCGTTCAATGTGCATGGCTTCCAGCTGACTTCCAAACATCTGGTGCGGCCCCAAAACATGCCACCCTTCAATAGCTATTTGGTTGATTATGACGGCACCTTTGAGGACCCCGAAGTACGCGGTCATGTCGGTGATATCGAAATCTGGAACCCGTGCCGTGGTGGCCGTTCTTATGGTTGGGGCGATATAATCCCCTATCCAGATCCACTCCCCGACCCGACCCCAAAATGCGCCAATGTTGAATGGATCGAATATCTTTGTAATCCAGGCGGCGTCGAGGCTTCTATCTGGCTAAAAGACAATACCGGTCTTGGCTTCGATAGTCTGAAAACACAATCGGCGACCCCAGGTGTTTCAGTGTTTCCGCCGATGCAGAAAAGAGCCTCGGCGCTTGATCCATTCTGGTTGGATTTCGTAGGAGCAGGATCTGGTCAAAAGATCAATCTCAATCTGTGCCTCTACAAGGAGGCCGACGCGGCCATCCCCGGCAAGACCTTCCCGTGTTGCAAGCTGCAATTGCCGCTTAAAACACCCACCAATATTTGTGCTCCATAGGAGGAAATGATGACGCATACACAAAATTCCTCCGTCGCGACTCACAGGTCCCCGGCCCACCGCAAACACCCATTTTCGGAGACGATTATGAAACCCCTGACCTCAATCAAGCAGAACGCTTTCTTGTTGCTCGCAATATTATTCTTGCAATTCGCGTCGGGCTTTATAGCGCCGGCCAACGCCTTCAATGCCAAATTCTATAAATCTGGTCATCAGACCGACTGCGATTATGTCGAATACAAGCTGACCTACAACAAGCCGTTTTTTGGCTGGCTGGATGAAGGGTCACAAGACACAATCGTGAGTGAGGCCATCAGAATAAGAGATGTTTTGCCCGAAGGCCTGTCCATTCAAAGCGCCACCATTGCAGGCGACGTGACCGGTCCAGGCGGCGGCTTGATGCTGGCCCCGGAAATCAAGACAACAAATCACGCCAACGACACGCTGGTCTGGAAAAAACTTCATTTGTCGAAAACGGACCTGGACGGTTTGGGAAATGCTGATGATCGGCAATTCACCATTACCATTCTCGCCAAAATCGATAAAAGCAAATTCCTCGCCCCCAAAATGGTTTCCAATCAGGCCAAGGCTTCTGGCCCGGCGACCGTGTTTTCTCATGATCTGGCGCTTCCTGAAGATGGCGACCCTGTCAATGGCGAACCAACGCTAATCTTGATCGATGTCAGTGATTGTCCAGATGATACTGGCAGCGGTGACCCCATAGGCGAGGCCTGCTTCAAGGTGGAACATGGCGAAATCGAATGTGATCCCAAGGGTGCTGGTGTATTCATCTACAAGATGAATATCGGCCCTGAATATGGCGGCAAGGTTATTGAGCTTGTCTCAACGACCCCCGGCGTTTCCATCTTTCCGCCCTCACAGATTGTACCTGCTGGCGGCGGCGTGCTCGCATGGACCATCCATGGAGCCGTGCCTGGTATGAGCGTACATCTCGTGGCCAATGGCCTGACCGATGGTGATGTCAAGCATGTGGCTGGTCCAAAAGACGGGCTTGGTTTGTGCTGCGTTCAAAAAATTATCATTGTAATCCCCGTGGATATTGATTGTCCTCCTCCTCTCCCTCTGCTTTGTGAAAACGGTGATGAGGGCTGCCTGCCGCCGTCGCCTCCCCCTCCTCCTTGCGATCCAGAGTGGGAAGACTGCCTTTGTGATCCAAAGGTCGAAAAATGTGATCCACCAGAAAATAAAAAGCCTAAGCTGCAGCTGGACAAAAGGGTCATCAATGATTGGTGCCTGCCAAATGGCGATGGAACTGCGACCTGTAACTACACAATCCGCATCTGGAATGCTGGCGCTGCCCCGTTCAACGGTCCTGTGACCGTGCGCGACCGCTATCCAAATGGTGCACCGATCAGCTCGACCTTCAACCCGGTTCCCCCTTGGGTCTGTGGTCCAGATGGCGCAGCAGACAAATTTGTCTGCACGGGAAATGTCAACCTGCCGCCGTTCGCGGTAACTTCCCTGACAGTAAACGCCATCGTCTCGATTGCCGGCTATCCAAGCCGCGAGGTAGAGAATTGCGCCATGCTGAAAGAACAGGCTGGTCAACCAAAAAGCTGCGCTATTGCTAAATTACCGGTTACAGATCCTAAACAACCCAATCTAAAGCTTACCAAAAACTGTAAGCCCGCTGAAACCTTGACGGCTACGGATGGGTCTGGAGTTGTATGTAAAATTACCGTCACCAATAATGGAGCTGCTGCTGCTTTTGGTCCGATTTCGATCAATGATGTTACAACCCTTGTTGGTGGTGGAGACGGTGCGATCACCATAGATAGTGTCTCAACTGATACCCCTGCAGCTGACTGGACCTGTTCAGCCGTGCCTGCCGACAATCTTAACTGTTCCATTGATGGCACAAATGTTGGTCCCGGTGTGTCGCGCTCTTTCGTGCTGACTTTCAGCAATATCGAGTTGTCTCAACAGCGCTACAAGAACTGTGTTAAAGGGCTCGTGTCAGGCGGAGGTGATGTTCATACTTTTGACAGCGTCTGTGTTGAAGGCGGGGCAGATCCTGCCGGACCAAAACCTGGTGAAGATCCCAATGACATCTCCGTTGAAAAAACAGGTGATAGCATTTGTGATTCGAAAAACCCTTGTCACTTCGAGATCACACTCAAAAATGGAAACAATAAGGACTTCAGTGGCAAGCTGGCTATTATTGACGGCATTACCGATACCAATGGTGGTCTTGTTGCTGGTGCCGCCATTAGTGTCAGCCCCCCGTTTGGATGTGCGCTCGAACCAACCAGCCTACCATTTGGCTGTGTCGCCGATGTCACGCTTGGAGCAGGTCAAAGCCGCACGCACAAAGTGATTGTCATGCTACCCCAGAATGACAATAACACTCCAACAGACGCATCAGTGCCGCTGTCATCACAAAACGGTATGCGCAACTGCGTATTGATCGGCGAAGCCGGTATACTAAGTGCTGATATTGGTGATACTCTTGAAGGAGCTGGATCAGCGCAGGCCAATGAGGGATCTCCTCGCTATGCCTGTCATGATTTCAATACAAAAGAGCCCCGGCAATGCACGAGTGGCATGGTGCTCAACAAGACTGGCAAGTGCCAGTGTCCATCTGGCACCCGTTGGAACGGTCGTCGCTGCTTTGGTGATGTCCCACCAATCCGTATCACTGATCCAATTCCACCAATAACCGGCAAAGATCCTGTCTGCCCGCGTGGAATGAATCATTTTCGTAGCTTCAAGGGCAAGCCTCTGGGGTATGCCTTAAGGAACGTGCGCTCCAATGGTCACACAATCATTTGCGGCGAACCTCGTTGCGACCGTGGATGGTCTCTCTATCACCATCGCTCGACGATCCCGCGCGGCTGGACCAAGAAACAGATCGGTCGCCCTAATAGCAAGTACAAGTTCTGGTGTGCCAAAGCGGCCAAAAAACCATCGCTGCAGTGTTGGAATGATCGCTGGACGCAGATCTCATCAAGCCAGATACATAATTTCCGTGCAAAACGCTATACCGTGAAACCACGTAGCAAGAACGGTCAAACCATCTGGTGTGCGAAACCTGGCAAAACACCACCCGTCCAATGCTGGAGTGGCTGGAAACAGATTAATGACAACCAAATCCGCTCTTATGAGAAAAACGGATATGACGTCAAACCTCGCGGAACAAAAGGTAAAAATCAAATCTGGTGTGCCAAGCATCCAATACGCGCTCCTCTGGAATGCTGGAGCGGTTGGACGAAGGTATGGCTTGGTGAAATCGCCGCTTACAAACACAAAGGCTATGACACCAAAAGTCGAGGCAGGGGCAAGCGGAGAATCTGGTGTGTCAAACCAGGGAAACCACAACGCTGCGTTCCCGGTCCCAACGAGTATCGCAACAAACAAAACCAGTGTGTTTGCAAGCGCAACTATCACCGCGGTTCGTCGGGCATCTGCTTGAAGAATTTCACGGCGCCCCAAACGTGCGATAAACCGTGGAAGCAAATCATGCCTGGTCAAATCAAGTCCTTCAAAAACAAGGGCTGGAAGATCAAACATCTTGGCGGCAGTGGTGTTGTTCCTGTAATTTGTACCAAGCCCGGTACGAAACAGTGCAAAGCCAACGAGCAGATGACAAGCCGTGGCTGTTTGTGCAAGCGTGGCTATCAGCGCGATAAATATCGCCGCTGCGTAAAAAAGCCAACCAATCACACACTCAATTGCCGCAAGGGTTGGAGCAAGGTGCCGGGCACACGGGTCAACCACTTCAAGAAAAAAGGCTATAGCATCCAGTCTCGTGGCAAAGGCAAGCGCCGGATCTGGTGCGTCAAGCCAGGTAATAAACCGACCGGACCAACCATCAGTTGTTCTGGTGGTGGCAAGCCAATGCGCACATCGAGTTCGGTCAAAGCACAATGGTATTGCAGCTGTCCAACTGGCAAAAAGGCGGTCAAAGCTGGCAAGAGCCACTATCGCTGCGTCAACAAAACGGTGCCGCAAACCTGCGCCAAAGGTCAGACCAAGGTGACATCGAGTAAAGCCTATCGCCGCTACAAAAAACTCGGCTGGACCCTTAAGCGCAAGAAAGGCTACTGGTGTGGCAGGCGTCCAATTATCATTCAGTCTTGCACAAAGCTCGGCAAAATCGGGAAATGGCCGAAGTGCTACAACAAGCCGATAATCAACTACAAGCCGAAAATAACCTGCGAGAGCATTGGCAAGGTAGGGAAATGGCCAAAATGCTACCCGCTGAAAAAGCCTTCAATTCTATTTTGAAGTTCCAGCCTAAAGGGCAACAGATACAATAAGCTGATAGATAAATAAAAATGGCCCTCCTGGTGAGGGCCATTTTTTTGCCTTTTCTCAAGTTCCTTTATCAAACGGAAGCAACATAATTCTTTGGCGTCGGAGGTGGAGTTGTTCCGGCCAGCGCTTCTGCGATCAACCGGTCGGTGGCTGGCTCAATGGCCCCTTGCAGGGCTAGCAAGAATTCTTCGTTATTAAGTCCGGGCTCGATAGCTGGAAGAAATTCAACGATAACCTTGCCGGGATGGCGGTTGAACTCGCGCCGGCGCCAATATAACCCGGAATTAAGCGCCACTGGTATAACCGGCACGCCCAGCTCTCTATACATGGCAACAATGCCGCGCTTGTAACGAGGTTCCGCACCAGGTTCGCGGCGGTTGCCCTCGGGAAAAATAAAAATCTCACGGCCTTGCTCAACCGATTTGCGGGCACTTTCAACCAGCCGCTTGATAGCCACCCGCCCTTTGCCTCGCTTCACCGGGATCATATCCATTTTGGTCGCGAACCAACCCAGAAACGGAATCGCCATGAGCTCGGATTTGAGGATCATGGCGGGTTCATCAAAATAGGGCGTAAGGGCAAAAGTGTCCCACGTCGATTGATGCTTGACCGCAATGATAACCGGGCCTTTGCGCAGATTTTGGAGGCCTCGCGCATCGGTTTCAAGACCAACAATCGCTTTTAGCCACCATAAGAGAGAACGCGAAATACCGCCATATATACCGCGCACCACTGTTCGTCTTGAGGCCAACAGCAAAGGGATACCAAAAATGAGATAAAAGGGAACGATCAGATAGAAAGCAATATTGTATAAAAGACTGCGCATGGCTCAAGGGCTATCTCGTTTTGCCTTATCCGGCAAGCATATTCCGGACCTTGGAAAAACCAAGCTTGGTAATGGCAGGTATATATTTTAGATATTCGGAGATTAACAGTTTCATCGTATCACTATTCGACCACCATTGATCCATCTGCACATTGGGACTAGCAACCCGATAGGCACTGAGTTTAACGCGCGGCATGGCAGATCTAAATTCAGCGATGGCCCGCGGCATGTGATAGGAACTGGTCACCACAATCAAGGAGCGAAAACTTTTTTGGCGCGCCCATGATCGCGCCTCATGGGCATTGCCGATAGTATCCTTTGCGGCGCGGCCAAGGTCGATACAGCAATTAAATAAAGGTTTGGCACCAGGAAATAATCTAGCCAGTTGCCCCGCAGAAGTTTGCGCATGTACGCCAGAAATCAGCAGGCGCTTGGCCTTGCCAGCCGCTAGCAGCTTCAAAGCCTTGTTGATACGTGACTTGCCGCCAGTCAGTACCACAATGCCATCCGCTTGCTCAACCGATTGAGCGCCACGATGATCAATCGAACTCGCATAGACCACAAAACCCAGCCCAAACGCCAAGAACAACAAGAATGTACTTTTTAGAATCACCATTCCCCCCCTGAGCAAGCCGCTTTTTGAGGGCGTCGCACCATTTGCGACACGCCCCTTCTGACGTGAGGATACCCCAAACCGCTTGCGAGGGGAATAGTTAGGGTTCGCTATGGTTCCCTCGGTATTGAGGATACGATCAACCCAATAGCTGGAGGTAAACATACAAATGCCCGCAACCGCCACTACAATAAAGCCCAGCAGTATATAACCAAAAAAATCAAGCTGCGCGGAACCAACAAGCTGTTTGATTTCAGAAGCGGTAACCGATCCGCCACCAAGTATCTGGATGGCAAAGGGGGCAAAAAAGAACATCAAGCCAGCCGCCAGGGCCCCCAGCAGACCAGAGCGAATACCAAGCGCTAGAAAATGGCGTTCAAATTCACTGGCGATGAATTTGCGCTGGGCACCGACAAAATGCAATACTTCGACAATTTCGTGATTGGAGGCCATGGCACTGCGCGCCGCCGACACAATAACAGCGATGGTAGCTGTGGCGACCAGAACCAAGATGCCTAAACCAGCCACCGCGACCGAACGGGTCAGCGATCTGATTTGCGATTGCCAGTGACGGTGGTCATCAAGCAACACCCCGTCTTGAAAGCGCACTGAAAGATTTTGCCGCACGCGCGATAGATCCGGAGGCCGATTGCGATCGATCTCAATAGCAATCAAACGCGGTACCGGCAACCCCAACATGCTATTATTGGCACCAAGCCAGGGTTCAAGCAGAGCAGAAGATTCCCCAAGGCTAAGGGGTCGGACCCGCGAAATGCCAACCTGGCGCCGCAGGATTGAGGCCACCAAAGTGACCTGCTTATCCATATCAAGGCCCTCGCGCGGCGCTACCTGA
The DNA here is from genome assembly GCA_024228495.1 of bacterium. Taxonomy (GTDB): domain Bacteria; phylum Pseudomonadota; class Alphaproteobacteria; order Rhizobiales; family JAKIUO01; genus JAKIUO01. The sequence continues at coordinate 26,514 of JAAETJ010000279.1, forward strand.
ACGGTGACTTCGCTGGCAATATCATTATACCAGGCATCTGCCGACTGGTTGACCATATAGACCATGCCCGCCGTCAAACAGGCCAGAAAAGACATGATGGAAATCACCGCTGTCAGCGCTCGCCCGGATACCGAGCTTTGCGGGACAATCTGCGTCGACTCGGCTAGCTGACGTCGCGGCCAAAAGGCCTCTGACACCCCCAGTACAAATGTCTTGGCAAACTGCTTCATGACCTCACCTGCAAGGAGCCATCGGCCAGCACCAGCCTTGGCGCATTATACTGCTTGACGAGGTCATGGTCATGGGTCGCGATAACAACAGAAGTGCCCAGATGATTAAGCTCGATAAACAGGCGCAACAATCTTCGTGCCATGCGCGGATCAACATTACCGGTTGGTTCATCCGCCAGCAATAATTCAGGCTTGCCAATCACCGCACGAGCAATAGCGGCGCGCTGCTTTTCGCCGCCTGACAAAATATGCGGATAGGCATGAATACGATTGCCAAGTCCCACCCATTTTAACAGCTCTGTGACATCTTCCTTATAGTCACTTTCGCGGCGTCCCTGCACGCGCAGGGGCAGCGCAACATTTTCCCAGGTTGTCATATGATCGAGCAGGCGAAAATCCTGAAACACAATGCCAATACGGCGGCGCAGAGCGGCACGCTCTTCAGGGGGCACTTGAGCGAGATTTTTCTGAAACAGGAATATATTGCCATCAATTGGGAACAAAGACATAAATAACAGCCGCAACAAAGTCGTTTTACCGGCCCCAGAGGCGCCTGTGAGAAAGTGAAAGCTGCCGGCAGGTAGATGAAAATTGACGTTTCTTAAGACCTCTGGACCTGTGGTATACAACATCGATACATTTTCAAAACGGATCACGCTGGCGGCCCCTTCATCGATTTAGTTGTGAACCGTGTGGTCCGCGCGGTGCTGATCCGCAATGTTGGCAAAACAATATATTGCAACTCGTTTGTCCACTGATCTTACGGGTTAAGACTCTCTTATGGCAAATTCGATATATAAAGTACGCACAAGTAGTTTTTGATCTATTCGTGAAACATACCGAATCACATATGCTGCTGAGGAGGCATGCTGATGGAGCGCACCGGTCACAAGACTGCTATACCATTTTTTTGACCTATCAGCATGTCGAAAACAAGGCTTGTAACATAAATCTATGCGGGTGAATTTAAGTTCATCAGACCCGATATGCAAGAGTTCAGATCTTGGGAGACCGTTCGCAGTGAATATCAAATGCCCGCAATGTGATACGCTTTATGATGTATCAATCGAGATCGCCAATAGCGGGGCGCAGGTCCAATGTGCCAAATGCAACGATATTTTTACCGCGACGCCCGCTCCTGAACCCGATCCAGCCCCAGAAATAGACGTTGAAACTACCGCTAATCCCCTTCTTGAACCTGTTGCGCAAGCTGTAGCAGATGATGAGGGTTCATCTGATCTTTTGAGCGAAGAAGAAAAAGCCTTCTTCTCGTCATTTGGTGCCAAACTTGCTGAGGAAGAAACTACGTTAGCTCAAGAAGAGGCCCCTGAACCTGAAGCGCAAATACTGCCCGCAGAACATGAGATCGAGGCCCCAGAAGTCATTGAGCCGCCTGCAGTTGAACTGGAAAATGATGATATTGGTTGGTTAGAAGACGACACGGACGAACAACCAACTAACGAAATGCCAATTGAGGAGCCAATTGAGGAGCTCACTAAAGCTGAAAATTCCGATCCAGTGACCGCTGACGATCTGTTCGAAGATGTTGATCTGCAAATCGAACCGGAACCAGAAGAGGTTATCGTCCTCACCGCACCGGTTGAAGAGCTTGTGCCCGAAAAAACTGCTAACCGTCCAAAATTCCTTCAATTGTCTCGCGTGCAACTTGGCTGGGGTATGCTTGCCGCCAGTATCACCTTTATCATCGTCGGGGCTGCCACTTTCAGGATCCCCATCGTCAAAGCAGTACCGGGTATGGCGGGGATTTATGAAAAAGCTGGATATCCTGTCAATATCAGAGGCCTTGAGTTTCTTGGTCTCAATCATCAATGGATGGATCAAGGCGGGCGCATTCGTCTCGTGGTACGCGGCGAGATCGTCAATATCACGAATGAAACCATGCCAGTTCCGCAGATACGTTTTTCCATGATCGACAAGAGCGGTCTTGAGTTTTTTCAATGGACGAAAAAAACTAGCCTCGCCTTGCTGCAACCCAAGGCGCGCACTCGTTTCCGCGCCCAAATCCCAGCCCCCGCCGACCGCGTTCGCCAACTTAAAATACGCTTTGTCAATCGCTGAGAAAGCCGCTAGTTTGCAGCTTCTCGTAACCAAGCCAGCAAAGATGCCCCTGCAATCATATGACGACCCCTCCAGCTAAACAGAACACTACCAAACCCCTTATTGACGTCTTGTTCAGCGCGCAACAAATCGCTGAGCGCAACAAGCTTTTGGCAATGGAAATCGCCGCGCACCATGACAAGGACCTTCTGGTCATTCCAGTGCTCAAAGGCAGTTTCATTTTCGCCGCTGATCTCATTCGCGAAATGCATCTCAACGAGCTGTCGCCCCAGGTCGATTTTCTGTATCTGGCAAGCTATTATGACGGCACCAAATCAAGTGGCGAAGTCGACATATTGCGCGATATTGAAACCGATGTCACGGGGCGCGATGTGCTGCTTATTGATGATATATTGGAGAGTGGTCGCACCTTGCAATTTGCTGGCGACCTGATGCGCTCACGCGGCGCTGCCAGTGTGAAAATTTGCGTCTTCCTGGATAAAAAAGTGCTGCGCGCCAAAGACATTGCGCTTGAACCCGACTATATCGGCTTCACCTGCTCCGATCTGTTCGTCATCGGCTACGGCATGGACCTCGCCCAGAGGTATCGCGAGTTACCGTTTGTGGGGCATATTGTGGAAGAATGACGCTAACTCACGAATGTGCCATCCCCGCAAGATCCAATCCCCTCACCCTGCCCCTCTCCCGTAGGAGAGGTAGAAAGAGAGGCCTCGTTCTGACTTACAGCGCTCGCATTTCGACTTCCTCCCCATTCAGGGTGATGTTGCCACCACTTGTCGAGACAGTGACATCATCGCCATCCCTGATCTTGCCGGACAGGATCAACTCGGCCATGGGATCCTGCAAGGATTTTTGGATAACCCGTTTCAAGGGCCGCGCGCCATAGGCGGGATCGTAGCCCTTATTGGCCAGCCATAGCCTCGCGTCCTCATCAAGAGTAATGGTCATCTTGCGATCATCTAGCAGTTTTTGCAGCCGTTTGATCTGAATATCGACGATGGCCGTCATCATTTCGCGCTTCAGGCGATGGAACAAAATGATTTCGTCAAGACGGTTCAGGAACTCTGGCCGAAAGCCCGATTTGACCACCGCCATCACTTCATCGCGCACCTCATCGACATCTTGATCCTCCTCAAGATTGACAAGAAACTCGGAGCCCATATTGGAAGTCATGATGATCAGCACATTGCGAAAATCAACCGTACGCCCTTGCCCATCGGTCAAGCGACCATCGTCCAGAACCTGCAATAGAACATTGAACACATCTGGGTGAGCTTTTTCAATTTCATCAAATAAAACAACCTGATAAGGGCGACGACGCACGGCTTCCGTCAAGGACCCGCCCTCTTCATAGCCCACATATCCTGGAGGCGCGCCGATCAGTCGGGCCACCGAATGTTTCTCCATATATTCCGACATATCAATCCGGACCATGGCCGCTTCATCATCGAACATGAAACTTGCCAGCGCCTTGGTAAGCTCGGTTTTACCGACCCCGGTTGGCCCCAAAAACATGAACGAACCGATGGGACGATTGGGGTCTTGCAGACCGGCACGGGCGCGGCGAACCGCCGTTGAAACTGCGCGCACAGCTTCGCTCTGGCCAATCACTCGTTTGGCCAGCACCTTTTCCATACTGAGCAGCTTTTCACGCTCTCCCGTCAGCATTTTATCAACGGGAATCCCTGTCCAGCGCGACACGACGCCCGCGATATGATCGGCGGTGACGGCTTCTTCCACCATCAGTTCGCCAGTACCCTCGCTACCTTGCTCGCGTTCTTGCAAGCGTTTTTCAAGCTCGGGTATGGTGCTGTAGGAAAGTTCTCCAGCTTTTGAAAGATCACCCTTGCGCTGTGCGCGCTCCAGCTCGATCCGGGCGCTATCCAGCTGTTCTTTGATGGCCTGAGCACCTGCCAACTTATCCTTTTCCGACTGCCAGCGAGCCGTCAATGTGGCGGATTTTTCCTCCAGATCAGCCAGCTCCTTTTCAAGCGTTGCCAGTCGATCTTTTGAGGCATCATCTTCTTCAATACGCAAGGCTTCACGCTCGATTTTCATCTGAATGATGCGGCGATCAAGTTCGTCCAGCTCTTCTGGCTTGCTGTCCACCATCATGCGCAGACGCGATGCCGCCTCGTCCATCAAATCGATGGCTTTATCAGGCAAAAACCGGTCGGAAATATACCGGCTTGACAAAGTTGCGGCGCTAACCAGCGCATTGTCAGTGATGCGCACACCATGATGCAGTTCGTATTTTTCCTTGAGGCCGCGCAGGATCGAAATGGTGTCCTCGAGATTTGGTTCGTCCACGAACACCGGCTGGAAACGCCGCGCCAAGGCCGCGTCTTTTTCAACATGTTTGCGATATTCATCAAGCGTCGTTGCACCCACACAATGCATTTCACCGCGCGCCAACGCTGGCTTAAGCAGATTGCCCGCATCCATGGAACCTTCAGTTTTTCCGGCCCCGACAATGGTGTGCATTTCATCGATGAACAAGATGATCTGGCCGTTGCTGTTTTCGACTTCGCTGAGCACGGCTTTCAGGCGCTCTTCAAATTCACCGCGATATTTGGCGCCGGCGATCAACGCCCCCATATCGAGCGACAACAGCATTTTATCCTTGAGACTTTCGGGCACATCGCCCTTGATGATGCGCTGCGCGAGACCTTCAGCAATGGCCGTTTTACCAACGCCAGGTTCGCCGATCAGCACCGGATTATTTTTGGTACGGCGCGATAGGATCTGAATGGCACGACGAATTTCTTCGTCACGACCAATGATTGGATCCATCTTGCCATCGCGCGCCTGCTGCGTCAGATCCTGTGAATATTTCTTGAGCGCGTCATAGCTTTCCTCGGCGCTGGCACTATCGGCTGTACGGCCCTTGCGCAAATCATTGATGGCAGCATTAAGCGATTGCGCATTGACGCCGGCGTCAGCCAATATACGACTAGTACCCGCCGCTTTGAAAATCACCAAAGCCAACAGCAAACGCTCCACCGTGACATAGCTGTCGCCAGACTTGTCAGCGACTTTTTGCGCCTCATCAAACACCTTGGCCAAAGCGGGGGTCAAACCAACCTGCCCTGCCCCGCCACCTGATACTTTGGGTAATTTGGCCAGCGTCCGTTCGGTCATTTCGAGCGCCTGTTTAGAGCGGCCCCCGGCCCGATCAATCAAACCGGCAGCCAGACCCTGCTCGTCATCAAGCAATACTTTTAACAAATGTTCGGGGGTAAATTGCTGGTGGCCTTCGCGAAGCGCAAGGCCCTGCGCCGATTGCAAAAAACCCTTGGCGCGATCGGTGTATTTTTCAAAATTCATTTGGTCTTCTCCTGGCACAAAATGCTTGCCCACAAGGCACAAACATCTCGTCACATCTGATTGTTCAATCAAGCAGCACCAGCGGATCCGCAAGCGGCATCCATCGGCTTCTCATCTAGATGAAGATATAGGGCTAGAAATCTCTCTCAAAAGCCCCTTGCGTCAATTTTACTCAATCATGATTTACATCTCATCCAGAAGCGTTATTCTTGTTGTTAAAAAGGTTTATGAGATTTGGGAGATTTATTGATGATACTATTATCGGCTTTCATTACATTGGTATGCGCCGGTTGTACGCCGGCAATTCAATCCTCCCCCCAGATAAGCTCACACGCCTTGATCATCCCTGTTGCCAAACGTTCACGCCGTTCGCGTGCGTGGAGCATATGCCGCCGCAAACATGGCAGAAAGCTAACGGGTGTGACGATGAAAAAAGGTAACCGGTTTATCTGCCACTATCGCAAAACAAAATCCTGGATGCGCGCCAGCTGCCGCAGAAAATATGGCAAGCGTTTCATCAAACTTCTTAAAACCCGCAAGGGCTATGCCTGCAGCTTTAATTCCACTCGCAAACAATTTGTCAGACTTTGCAAACGAAAATATGGTCGTCGATATTTGCGTGTGATCCGTAAAAAGAGCAAAAATTTCTGTATTTACCAACCAAGTAAACAACAGATGAGCCGCACTTGCAAAAAGCGCCATGGCAATCGTTTTCTTCGGCTGTCAAAATCCAATGGCCGCTATCATTGCATTTTCAAATTAAGCCGCAAACGGGCGCTGGCGCAATGCAACAAAACCTATGGAAACCGGTTTTTGCGCATGTCCGAACATAAGAATAGGCGCTTTATCTGCTGGTACAGACCAAGTTTTGAAGAAGCCGTCAGCCAGTGCCGCAAAAACCATGGCAACAAACTCATCGATGTCATTCGCAAGGATAAACGCTATATTTGCCGGTTCACCCCTGACGCAACAACGCAAGACAAACATTTCAGCACTCCAGATGACCAAAGCGCAGATCCCGGCAAAAGGGGCGGTTTTGATGACCGGTCTGAGGAGCATGGGCCTAGCACAAATGACGAGCAGTTCGACCAAAATCCAGACTTTCCCAGCCCTGCTACACCCTCTGTCACGCCGGCAGAAAAAAAGAATATCGACGCCTGATTTTTTGTTCAACTCAATTAAATCTATGAAATACGAGGGACGCGAAAACAAATATGGCAGACAATAAACAAGACCCCATCGAGCTGACAAAAATAATTCGTTATCCGATAAAGGGGTTGTCCCCGGAAACTCTTCGGAGCGTTGAATTGGCAGCGGGCGCGACCCTACCTTATGATCGTGCCTACGCTATTGAAAATGGTAAAAGCCGTTTCGATCCGGCAAATCCAAAATATTTGCCAAAGATCAATTTCTTAATGTTGATGCGCCATGAACGCATGGCCAAACTAAAAACCAGCTTTGATGATCGTTCCCGAGAATTGACTATAGAACTGGACGGCAAACAGGTCTCTTCCGGTGTCCTGTACACCAGTGAGGGACGCCGCGCAATCGAAGACTTTGTGACAGACTATATGACAAAGGAACTCAATGGATCTCCTAAGATCGTCCATGCCAGAGATCACAGCTTTAGTGATGTCTCTAGCAAATGCCTACACGTCATAAATCTCAACAGTGTGCGCCAACTTGAAAAATTATTTGGCCACGCCGTTGATCCCTTGCGCTTTCGCGCCAATTTGATCGTCGACGGGCCAGATGCCTTTAGTGAACTCGACTGGGTGGGCAAAACACTTTCGTGCGATGAGATCATGCTCAAAATTTTCAAACGTACACAGCGCTGCCCCGCCACCAATGTTAACCCGCAAAACGGTGTACGCGACATGACCATTCCTGATCTGTTATTCGAGCATTTTGGTCATCATGATTTTGGTGTATATGCCCGCGTCGAATCGGGAGGCGCCCTCATTAAAGGTGCAAAGTTTCACCTTTCATAACTGCATTTCGAAAAATTTGGGTGACTGCGTTCGCGCATTTTCCCTTGCAAAACATGATAGCGATATTTCGTCACCCAAATAAAGTGGTACTTGCAATCCCAGATGGTATGACTGCCGCGCTTTTAATTCTCCATCCTCACAGCTTACCACTTTTTCCTGCCGCGAATACATACAAAGGTGTGGGATTTACAGATCCTATCGGGGACTTTAAAATCCTCCATGATATACCGGAAATAGACGTTGCCAGGATACGTCGCAGCCTAGCTGACAACGATTCCTTGTTCGCGCAAAAAGTCGAGCAGCGGTATAAGCGGCAGGCCAAGTATGGTAAAATAATCGCCTTCAATCTTTTCGAACAAATGAATACCTGTTTCTTCCAGCCGGTAAGCTCCGACTGATGTTTTGACACTCTCCCCTGCCTCAACCAAATACTCAGCCAAAAAATCAGTTGAGAAATCCCTCATGGTCATTGAAGCTGTTTCCACATGCTGCCAGATAATTTCCCCTTTTCGCGCCACGCAAACCGCAGAGTGCAGATAATGAATACGACCACGAAATTCTAAAAGATTATTACGAACAATATCCATATTTGCAGGTTTTTCAAAAATCTTGTCATCAAGTACCAATACCTGATCGGCGCCGATCACATAAGCATCTTTTTCAGATTGGGAAATATATTCTGCCTTGGCACGCGCCAATACCAGCGCCACATCCACAGGGTCAGGACAAACTCCATTCACGGTCAGCGTTTCCTCAATGGCCCGTTCATCAAGGTCGGCCGCGTTTTTGGTAAAGCTGATGCCAGCCCCCTTTAACAACGCCGCACGACCCGAGCTATTGGACGCCAATATAATGTTGTGCTCTGAAATTTGCAGCACTTGAATTTCTCCTACTGTTTGTATGACCTGACGGTCATATCCTTTCGGATAGAAAATCTGTGTGGTTAGCTATAAAGTACACGGACTAGTCTTGGCAGCACGCTGTGTAAACAATCCGTCCGATAGGATATTGCTCTCATGGAATACTCATTTATTTGTCGAGAATCTCTGGATAAAACACCTGTTTTATCCCCGCTACCATTTGCACACCCACCTACCCTCAACTTGTCCAGAATCTCATCCACATCTATAACAATCCCAGATCATTTTCCCCGTCTTTTTCAAAAAAAGACTCTTCCACAGATTCTCCAGACAACCTAAAAAGTTAACAACAAATGATCAACAGGTTAATGAGAGCTAAACAATCCCTATAATTCAACGACTGAGCAGATTCGTTCAATATCCCTTCCCCAGTCAAGAAATAATGCCGGCCAATAACGAAACTCAAAAATCAAACTTCGGGGAATCTGTTGAAAAGCTGGAGCTATACAACAATTCACGCTATTCACTGACAAACAACAAAAACAACTTAATTAGAATATATTATTTAGGAAACTTCTATGCCCGGTGGACATCCAAAAAACGCGACGAACTCAACTCTAAGCAAAAAACCGTTTCTTCGCCTTTTAACACAAAATCCAAATGATCCATTACCGGCCACACCACCCGTATGGCTCATGCGCCAAGCCGGTCGCTATTTACCTGAATACCGTAAGGTTCGCGAAGAAGCAGGAGGATTTCTCAATCTTTGCTACAATCCCGAACGCGCCGCCGAGGTCACATTACAACCGATACGCCGTTATGGGTTCGACGCTGCAATATTGTTTTCAGATATCCTCGTGGTACCTGACGCTCTTGGCCAACCTGTGCGTTTTGAAACCGGTGAAGGTCCACGACTGGACCCCATTAGCGATCCCAGTGGTTTGAGCATACTTGATCCCTCCAACACCGATAAAATATATTCTCATATTTATGAAAGCGTTGAGCGGATCAAAAATGATTTGCCAAATGAAACCACATTGATCGGTTTTTGCGGCGCTCCGTTTACAGTGGCCACCTATATGATTGCTGGACGTGGTACACCGGATCAGGCTCCCTCGCGTATGTTTGCTTACAAATATCCAGAAGCGTTTGCGCAATTGATTGATATACTGGTCGATAGCTCCATTGAATATCTTTGCGGGCAAATCAAAGTTGGCGCCGAAGTGGTTCAGGTGTTTGATAGCTGGGCCAGCGTTTTGCCAGATGATGAGTTTATTAAATGGTGTCAGGACCCTATGGTCCGGATCGTTGCTGGCGTGAGACGATATTATCCTGACGTACCAATCATTGGTTTTCCGCGTGCTGTGGGACCTCTTTACGAAGATTATATCGATAAAACCGGTGTCAACGCGGTTGGTTGCGACACCTCGCTGCCTTTGAGCTGGATTCGTGACAATCTGCAATCGCGCACGGTGGTGCAAGGAAACCTTGATCCAATCTTGCTTTTGAACGGTGGTCCACAGCTTGAACACAGGGTGAAAAGAATCATTGAAACTTTGTCCGGTGGTCGGCATATATTCAATCTTGGTCACGGGATCATAAAAGAAACACCGCCAGAGCATGTCACAACACTGATGGAGCTGATCCGTGGGTCAGCTGGCTAATGCATAAAATTTGAGATGATTAGGATTTTTATATGGATGCATTTTTGTGGTTAAAGGCACTGCATGTCATATCTATCATCGCCTGGATGGCGGGCTTGTTGTATCTGCCGCGTCTATTTGTTTATCACGCCATGCAGACGTCTGGGTCTGATGCCGGTGATACATTAAAGCTCATGGAGCTCCGGCTGTTGAAAGTTATCATGAACCCGGCGCTGATTGCCAGCTGGGTTTTTGGTTTGATCATCGCGACCCAGTCGTACGCGTTTAGTCAGCCCTGGTTTCACGTGAAACTTTTGATGGTTGTGGCTTTGACTGCCTTTCACATCATGCTTGGCAAATGGCGCAAACAGTTTGAAATCGATCAGAATGAGAAATCAGAGCAGTTTTTCCGGTTGGTCAATGAAGTGCCGACGGTTCTTATGATCATTATTGTAATTCTGGTAATAGTGAAGCCGTTTTAACACTATTGGTAAAAAAGCTCATATAAGAGCTTTTGTTTTTTCTTCCCTTCTGCTATAGAGCGAAAAATATTGTAATAATTAATCCTTTCCAAATGCTCACGCACTCTCTGGGTATCCCTAAATAGAGAATCTATTTTAAGTCTGTTGAGCGAAAATCGAGACTTTTCTGGATCGGACTTCCTTACCAAAAATACATTGCCAGCCGGTGATGTTGTTAATCAGAAAATTAAAAAACAGGACCAGATTAAATGTCCGACGAAATGAAGCTCCAGGACCTCAAGGCGAAAAATCCCGTCGAACTCCTGGCATTTGCTGAAAGCCAGGAAGTTGAAAATGCTTCCACAATGCGCAAACAGGAATTGATGTTTGCCATATTAAAGAAACTTGCTGAAAAAGAAATCACCATTGTCGGCGAAGGCGTGGTTGAAGTGCTGTCCGACGGTTTTGCTTTTTTGCGCTCGCCAGAGGCCAATTATCTGTCGGGACCAGATGATATTTATGTCAGCCCCAGCCAGATCCGTCGTTTTTCTCTACGCACCGGTGATACGGTTACAGGGCAAATCAGATCTCCAAAAGATGGTGAACGCTATTTTGCGTTACTCAAAGTCAGTACCATCAACTTCGAAGAGCCAGACAAAACCCGTCATAAGGTGCATTTTGACAATCTGACACCGCTTTATCCCGATGAACCCCTGCAAATGGAAGTCACCGGTCCTGATATAAAGGATATGTCTCCACGCATTATCGATATTGTAGCGCCGCTTGGCAAAGGCCAGCGTGGTCTTATTGTGGCACCGCCACGTACCGGTAAAACCATGTTGTTGCAAAATATCGCTCATTCCATCACGGCTAATCATCCTGAATGTTTTGTGATTGTCTTGCTAATTGATGAGCGCCCGGAAGAAGTAACTGATATGCAGCGCTCGGTGAACGGTGAAGTTGTATCTTCCACTTTTGATGAACCAGCTTCACGTCATGTGCAGGTCGCTGAAATGGTGATCGAGAAAGCTAAACGGCTTGTTGAACATAAACGCGACGTGGTTATCCTGCTTGATAGTATCACTCGCCTCGGCCGTGCCTATAATACGGTGGTGCCATCTTCAGGCAAGGTTTTGACTGGTGGTGTTGACGCCAATGCCCTGCAACGGCCTAAACGATTTTTTGGAGCCGCTCGAAATATTGAAGAAGGCGGATCGCTGACCATTATCGCCACCGCGCTGATTGATACTGGCTCGCGGATGGATGAAGTGATCTTTGAAGAATTTAAAGGCACCGGTAACTCGGAAGTCATTCTCGATCGCAAGGCCTCTGACAAACGTGTCTATCCTGCCATCGATATTGCCAAGTCTGGCACACGCAAAGAAGAATTGCTGGTAGATGAGGAACAGCTCAAAAAGATGTTTATCCTGCGCCGTATTCTCAATCCGATGAATTCGATTGATGCTATTGAGTTCTTGGTGGATAAATTGAAACAAATGCCCACCAATAAAGACTTCTTTGACAGCATGAATACCTGATCAATGCTTATTGTGCGTAAAGATGGGATTATCCGCGCGATGTTTCACGTGAAACATGTACAGGACACTTGCTTCCAATATGTAAAATAGTCTGGAGGATAGTATCCTTTGGTTCGATCAGGCCCAAAACCGGGTTTAGAGGGCAAAATGTCTGTATTGAACGATACTATTTTTGCATTGGCCAGCGCATCCGGTCGAGCTGGCGTAGCTGTATTGCGCATAAGTGGTCCCAAATCCGAGAGTGTTATAGAGCAATTGAGCGGTAGTCCCGTTCAACCGCGTCAAGCTACGCTTCGATTATTGCGCGATCCATCCAGTTCAGATCCTATAGATCGGGCTTTGTTATGTTGGTTTCCAGCTCCCAAAAGCTTTACCGGCGAAGATATTGTTGAAATCCATTCTCATGGCAGTCAGGCAGTTGTGGCTAAGCTATTGTCTGTTTTGGCAAGCTTTGATGATTTTCGTTTGGCGGAACCTGGTGAATTTGCACGCCGTGCCTTTGAAAATGGTAAAATGGATTTAACCTCCATCGAAGGGTTGGCTGATTTAATCAATGCCGAAACCCAGGGTCAGCGGCGACAAGCCCTTCGCCAAAGCGAAGGTGCACTTGGTAAGCTATATGAAAGCTGGCGCGAACATATCCTGACTGCGAGTGCTTTAATAGAAGCCATGATCGACTTTTCAGATGAAGAAGATATTATCGAATCGGTTGAAGTGCAGGTTTTAGAGATTGTGCGAGAGCTGCATGGATCGATCACCGATCATCTGGAAAGTGCAGGACGGCGCGGTGAACAAATGCGCGATGGTTTTCGTATGGTTATTGCTGGTGCCCCCAATGTAGGTAAATCTAGTCTCTTAAATGTGCTTGCTAAACGAGAGGCCGCCATTGTTACATCAGAGCCTGGGACAACCCGCGATATTATCGAGGTCCATCTAATTATTAGTGGATTTCCCGTATTGGTGATGGATACGGCTGGCATCAGGGAAACTACTGGCGCGGTCGAGCAAGAAGGCATAAAGCGCGCTTTTGAGCGTTTGAGCGATGCGGATCTTGTACTTTGGTTAATTGATCCACAACAATCTAATGAGGATACTAGTATCCTCACTTCGATTGGCGACGCTCTCGGACCAGAACAGGTCTGGAGGATATTGTCCAAGGCAGATCTGCGCGAAAATGATCCAGAAGATCTGCCAAAAGAAATTGATCTGGCTATCTCCAGTAAAACCAATGAAGGTATTTCCGTATTGATCGAGAAGATTGAACGCTTGTTAGGTGCTCAACAAGGCTTGCAATCTTCACCGCTGATCACTAGAGCACGTCACCGAATAGAAGTTGTTGCTGCTCAAAATGCGCTTTCGACTTTTATGACTGGCTCTTTTGATGAAGCAGAGCTACGAGCCGAAGATCTGCGCCAGGCTGCCAATGCTCTTGGCCGTCTCACAGGTCGTATCGATGTTGAAGAGCTACTGGGAAAAATATTTGGTGAGTTCTGTATTGGCAAGTGATAGGGAATGTTTCACGTGAAACATTTTCATTCCGGCATGAGCGCAGCGAAGATATATGAATAAATATGATGTCATAGTGATTGGTGGTGGACATGCGGGCTGCGAGGCTGCGGCTGCTTCTTCTCGTTTTGGTGCCAGTACGGTATTGGTAACACATCAGGCTGGTACGATTGGTGAGATGTCTTGCAATCCGGCCATTGGTGGTTTGGGCAAAGGACATCTGGTACGTGAGATCGATGCACTGGATGGTTTAATGGGCCATGTTGCCGATGCCGGCGGTATCCAGTTTCGTATCTTGAACAAAAGCAAAGGTCCTGCTGTACAAGGGCCGCGTGCCCAAGTTGATCGCAAGCTTTATAAAGCGGCCATGCAAACCGCTATTGCATCATGTGAGAATCTAAGTGTTCTTGAAGGCGGTGTGAAAGACTTGATACTTGAAGCCGGTCGCGTTATCGGTGTGGTGCTTAGTGATGGTGAAAAATTGTTAACAGGCGCTGTGGTGCTGACCACTGGTACGTTTTTGCGTGGGCTCATTCATATCGGTGAACAACGTATTCCTGCAGGCCGGTTTGGTGAACAGCCCTCGATTGCCCTGTCGGACCGTCTTTATGATCAAAGTCTGACGATGGGTCGCTTGAAAACAGGCACACCGCCACGTCTGAATGGTCAGACTATTAATTGGGATGAGTTGATAGAACAGCCAGGTGATAATCCACCAGTACCGTTTTCCTCACTGACAGACAAAATAACTAATCCGCAGATCTGCTGCCATATTACCCATACAAACAGCCATACTCACGATATCATCCGTGAAAACCTCGATCGAGCGCCGATTTATAGCGGTCAGATCGAAAGTACAGGCCCCAGATATTGTCCAAGCATCGAGGATAAAATTGTCCGCTTCCAGGATAGAACCTCACATCAGATCTTTTTGGAGCCAGAAAGTCTGGACAATAGCGTCATCTATCCAAATGGTATTTCCACCAGTCTCCCAGAGGATGTGCAAAAGGCCTATGTGCGATCCATCAAGGGATTGGAGAATGCGGAGATTCTACAGCCGGGTTATGCCATTGAATATGATTTTGTCGACGCGCGTGAATTATTTCCCACCTTGGAAAACCGTAAATTGCCAGGCCTGTTTTGTGCGGGCCAGATCAATGGTACAACGGGATATGAAGAAGCGGCTGGTCAGGGATTGATCGCCGGGATCAATGCGGCTCTTTTAGCTAGCGGGCTAGGTTCTGACCAGCAATCGCGCGAGTTTATCCTGTCGCGCACTGACGCCTATCTTGGTGTGATGATTGATGATCTTGTGCGTAATGGTATTTCAGAACCATATCGCATGTTCACCTCACGCGCCGAATATCGATTGAAACTGCGCTGTGACAATGCAGATATTCGTTTGACTCCTAAAGGGCAAATGGTTGGATGTATGGGATCAAAGCGTATGATCTGGTTTGCCGATCATGCAAGAAAACTGCAAGTGGCTGGTGATTTATTGCACTCACTGACTTTGTCACCAAGCGAAGCAAAAAAATCAGGCCTAAAACTCAATCAAGACGGGCGGCAGCGCTCGGCCTTTGAGCTATTGTCCTATCCAGATATCACATGGGCTAATCTGGCTGAACTCTGGCCGCAGATGAATGAGATTGAAGAAACTATTCAAAAAATCATAGATGTGGATGCCCGCTATGCCGTTTATCTTGATCGACAAGAGCGTGATATCAAGAACTATAATAAGGAGCAGGCGCTGAAGATCCCTCGGGATTTTGATTTTTCAGCTGTTGGTGGATTGTCAAACGAGATCACTCAAAAACTTGAGGCTTATCAGCCTTTGACGCTCGGCCAGGCGAGAAGGATTGATGGTATCACGCCAGCAGCTTTGATGATTCTCATTGCCCATATCAAAAAGAGCACGCCCGAGCGCTCCGTGAAGGTTTGATTGTGATCGGACAGATATCAGCATGAACCAGATAAAAGTGATTTCGGGGCCGGACCAATTCGCCACCTCGTTCAATGTTTCACGTGAAACATTGCAACGGCTGGAGCGCTATGTGGAGCTGTTGAGAAAATGGCAAAAAGCGGTAAATCTGATCGCTCCATCGACATTAGATCAAATTTGGCATCGACATATTGGTGACAGTGCGCAAATTCTGGATATACTAAGGGAAAGTGATTCGTCCAAAAAGAGTGGTATATGGCTTGATATCGGCAGTGGAGGCGGGTTTCCCGGTCTTGTCGCTGCCATCATCTTGTCCCATGATTTCGATTATCAGTTTCATCTTGTTGAGAGTAATGGCAGAAAGTGCGCGTTTTTATCAGATGTGGTGAGGCATCTGGATCTGCCTGTGGAAATCCACAATGAACGTATTGAAGATTACGCCCGCAACCAGCAGGGCGAACAGTTCAGTATTATCAGTGCGCGAGCTCTCACATCGCTTGATCGATTACTGGCTCTTAGTGAGCCGTTTTTAAGCTCTGATACAGTGGCCTATTTTTTCAAAGGCCGTGAAGTCGGGGGAGAGATCGAGCAGGCCGCAAAAGGCTGGTTGTTTGAACAGCGCCAAATTGCAAGTTGTACCAGTACTGATGGATGTATTTTGGAGATCAAAAACCTGATGCGCAAAGACTAAAAGCGTGGGGAGACTATAGTCTTGTTTAAATTTCACAACGGACAGTTTCATCCGCTTGCAAGAGGTGTTGCACCAGAATAACAAAATGAATGGAAAGGGATCTTTTCATGTCTGGAAATGACTCAAATCTGTCGACGCCGCGCATCGTGGCGGTGGCGAACCAGAAAGGCGGGGTTGGTAAAACCACCACCGCAATCAATCTGGGTACCGCTATGGCATCAATCGGTCAATGCGTTTTGATTATTGATATGGATCCGCAGGGAAACGCCTCGACGGGTCTTGGCATCGATCATGATGATCGTGAAATATCGACATTTGATGTGTTGATGGATCCGAATATAGCCGCTCGATCTTTGACAGCGACACGTGTGCCTGGTCTGGTGCTGATGCCCTCAACGCTGGATTTGCTTGGTGTTGAAAATGAATTGGCCAGCACACCGGATCGCTCGTTTCGATTGAAGCAGGCCATTGAACTGATCAAGAATGTTCAGATTAATAATGGTGTCGAAAAGAAACCCCTTGACTATATCATCATTGATTGTCCACCAAGTTTCAATCTTCTGACTATCAATGCCATGGCCGCAGCGCAATCCGTGCTGGTACCGGTACAGGCAGAATTTTTTGCTCTTGAAGGTCTCTCCCAATTGACCAATTCCATTGAGGAGTTTCGTAAGCTACTTAATCCAACGCTGGAAATCATGGGCATTGTGCTGACCATGGTGGATTCGAGTACCAATCTATCCAAAACGGTGGCCGCAGAGGTATCATCAGTGTTTGGCGATAAGCTTTATAATGCGGTTATTCCGCGTAATGTCAGCGTGTCTGAAGCACCATCTTTCGGTAAGCCGGTTTTATTGTATAAACCCAAAGCCTCCGGCAGTCAGGCCTATGTCGAACTGGCCAGGGAAATCCTTCACAATGAGCGCGGAGCAGAGCAGCCAGCTGCTTAGAGATCGGTAATATAACCAATCTTAACAAATAGTTAACCAGTGAGTTGTCAAAATAAACAAGTGGACAATGGGGAATTGAAACATGGCAACGTCAGACAATAAATCAAGGCTCGGCAGGGGGCTGGCATCTTTAATCGGGGATACAACGGGTATGAATCCGCCGGTTCAACCCGTCAATATTGTTAATAATAATCCGGCTGTTGGCCTGCGTGAAAAAGGTCACAAACTTGTTCCTATCGATACTGTCAACGTTAGCCCTTTTAATCCTCGCAAGACATTTTCACCCGTTGAGCTGGATGAACTGGCAAGCTCCATCAAACACCGCGGCATCGTGCAACCATTGATCGTGCGTCCTTCACCTGATGGGAATGGCTATGAACTGGTGGCAGGGGAGAGGCGTTGGCGCGCCGCGCAACAAGCAGGCGTCCATCAAGTACCCATTCTTGTTCGTGAACTTGGCGATCAGGAAGTTCTCGAATTGGCAATTATCGAGAATGTTCAGCGCTCTGATCTCAACGCAATTGAAGAAGCTTTTGGCTATCGTGATCTCGTCGAACAATTTGGCTATAATCAAGAAGCGCTGGCAAAAATCATCGGCAAAAGCCGCTCTCATTTGACCAATACGCTGCGCTTGTTGAAACTGCCTGATACTGTGCAAACATTGTTACGAGAAGGGGCGATTAGCGCCGGTCATGGTCGCGCCCTTATCGGTCGCGCAGATGCCGAAAAACTGGCCAGAGTGATCGTTGAAAAAGGTCTAAATGTGCGCCAGATCGAGGCCATGGTACAAGACAAGGCGCAAAAGACTGGCAATGATGATGATATATTGACCGAATTTGATGCCGATACACTAGCCGTGCAAAAGGAGCTTGCTGACATGCTGGGTCTGGTTGTCAATATCCGCAAGGGCAACGGCCAAAGCGGCGAAATCCGGGTGAAATACAAAACCCTTGATCAATTTGATGATCTTTATCTTCGATTAATGAAAAAATATTCAAATTGATCCAGGATATTTCCGTCGCGGACAGTATTTAATCGTGAAGTTGATTGGGTTTTGGTTGTTGGTTCGTCCATCGACCAGAGTTCGTTACAGATCATTCTGACCTGAAAATTCTGATCAACAAATTGATAGACTTTTCCCTTTAGATTCGACTTTTTCAAAATGTATTTTACGGGCTTCAGAGGCAAATTTGTCGTCGATATTATCGGTATTTTTCAGCTTGTTAAAAGTCGTGGAATGATCGAACGAGCTTTCGAACTCGTGATTGTCATCGCATAAAAGGGTGTAACGGATTATTTGGTGTTCTCTCGATCCAAAACGGGGGAGGGGTCATTCATTTCAAAAGGGCGATCATGAGTAAGCGCGGGGATTGATGCGCGCGCGATGGCGACCTTCGAGAGATCAATATCGGCGATGATGATTTGTGGTTCTGTGCCATCCGCCTGCGCAATGACGTCCCCCCACGGAGAGACAACAAGGCTGTGACCATAGGTGGAGCGACCATTTTCATGGGCCCCGCCTTGCGCTGCCGCCAAAATAAAACTACCGGTTTCAATGGCTCTGGCGCGTAGTAAAATATGCCAATGCGCTTTGCCGGTCTGCTTCGTAAAGGCGGCGGGAACGCCAATCAATTGCGCACCGGCTTTGGCCAGAGCGCGGTAAAGGGCAGCAAACCGCAGATCATAACATATGGAAAATCCCAATTTTGGAGCGGGCATAAGGCCAACGGGAAGGTCTGTGACAATGCTTTTTTTTCCGGCAATATAATACTTTGATTCGCGGTAGCTTTCGCCCCTCGCGAGATCCACATCAAACATATGTATTTTATCGTAATGGGCCAGGATGTTGCCATGCGAGGATATCAGGCAAGAGCGATTGACGAGCTTGTTTTCGCCTTCGAGGCGAATAGTCAATGAACCAATATGCAGACAGACTTGTAGCTCGCAGGCTAGGCCCTGAAACATGGTCAGGATTGAACTGTCGTCAAAATCCTGGGCTTCGCGTTGGATAATCTTAGGGTCGGACTCCAGCAGAGCGGTATTTTCCGGTGTCTGGATATAGGTGGCCCCGCACGCGGCTGCTTCACGGATCAGCCGAGCTGCTTCTGACAGGTTGTCAGACGTCTGGCGGCCTGAACACATTTGTATCAGGCCAATGCGAAAGGACTGTTGCTGGTTGTCGATCATTTCGTAAGTTGGTTAGGCTACAGTAGCACTAGGCTCTACCAGACATGAAATCGCTTTCAGCTTCTTCAATCAAGAAGCGGGCAACATCATGGGGGGGGCTAAGCTTTGGATTGGTCATGCCGGAACTGACACGGGCAATATCTTGTTCGGTAATATCATATTCGGCAAAGATGCCACTATTGTCGGAGTTGCCGATTTTTCCGACAAGAATGACGGCGGCACTGCGCAGGGCGTCCTGGCGTTCGCCATAGCGATGAATCATATGCTCCATCTGGCGTTTTTGGAAATCTGTGGTAGCATCTTTCATCTCGTTTTTGAGGTTCTTGATCAGCTCTTGGGTGTCTTTATATTCATTTAGACCCGTTACGGTCAGTGCACGTTCGGCGACTTCTTTTGCTTCATCGGCACCCGGTGTCAGAAGTTTTGACAGTGTTTTTAAAACCATTGGATTTTTGCCTTTTGATGATTAATTTGTCGTCTGTTTAGACAGGGGTCCGACAGATCGAGTTTAGCGAATTACTATACAAAAAATCAAGCTTATACTGTATTTGTATGAAGACATGCGAAAGACAAATATCTATGATATGGAATATAACTGAAAAAGTACTATTGCGCAAGCAGGGGTTCGAGTTCATCAAGGGCGTCGAGTTCGGACAGATCGTCAAAACCGCCGATATGACGGTCGCCAATGAATATTTGAGGGACAGTACGACGGCCATTGGATTTTTCAAACATTTCTCGGCGCGTGCTTGCATCAGACGCATTTATTTCTGTAAAGGCAGCATCTTTTTTCTTCAACATTCTTTTTGCGGCAATGCAATAAGGGCAAAATGGTGTTGTATAGACGATGATCTTCGGCATTCGGGATCCCATAATATTGGTGGATGAGCTGATATGAAGCTTGTAGCAGGTCTTGACCGCCTCTTCAATGCGGTGTGAAAATAGCTTTTTAAAGTTTACTCGCCAGATTGCCCGCTCGCGCCAATACCAGCACATCCACCCGGGCGGCGCCAGCTTTTTTGAGCGTGCGAGTGCACGCGTCCACGGTTGAACCGGTAGTCAGCACATCGTCGATTAACAAGATATTTTGGCCATTGATCTGGTTTCGTTTTTTTTGCGAGAGCGTAAAGGCGCCCGTGACATTGGCACGGCGGGCGTGCTCTGACAGGCCAACCTGAGATCTTGTAGCGCGGTGACGTTTGAGCGCCAACACTTCCACCGGTACCCCAGTCAGCCGATTGATTTCATGGCTTAACAAGGCTGATTGATTGAAACGGCGCTGCCACAAACGGCCTCGATAAAGAGGCACTGGCATGATTAGATCGGTGTCCTCCAATAACTCGCGCCCCGCTACAACCAGCCAGCGCCCAAACAATCCCAGACCTTCGCGCCGGTCACCATATTTTAGCCCGTGAATAAGCGCGCGTAAAACATCATCAAAGAGAGCCACGGCACGGGCGCGATCATAGTCGGGGGGATAGGCGAGGGCTTGCGCACTAAATTGCTTTTGTCGGTTTTTGCGAAGTTCAGGGGTAATTGGTTCGCTATCATAGGGTAGGGGCAGGCCCGTTGTGTCACAAAGAGGATGTGTGATGAAATTAATTTTTTGCCAGCAAGGCGCGCATAAATGACCATGTACGGCAATCGGTATGTGGCAATGGATGCAAACGGGCGGCAGGATAAAATCAAGCAGGTGCGAGAGGACTCCTCGTTTGCCACTGACGTGCATATGGGCATTGATTTGCATTTCGAGGGCGTGTTTTTGCTTGGTTGGACACATACTGTAATGATAGATCACTTTGCAGCTCAATGCATTATTTGAAAGAGACCTTTTATGTCTGATGGCTCCCAAAAACTATTTGATCGCATTTTGCTGCGTCAGCGCCGTGAGCGTATAAGCGCGACACTGGCCGATTATGATTTTTTGCTCCAACGAGCAGCCATTGAAATGGATGAGCGCCTGGACCTGGTGCTGCGCGACTTTTCGATGGCGCTTGATCTTGGTGCTGGCAATGGCGCGATGGCTTTGAAGCTATTGGCACGAACTGACGTGGGGCACGTGCTGGCCGGAGATCACAGCCTCGATCTGATGCGCAATCTAAAGGGTGTTGAGCGGCTCATCTGTGATGAAGAAAAACTGCCCTTTGGGGAGGCGTCCCTCAATCTGGTGACGTCAATCTTGTCTTTGCATTTCGTCAATGATCTGCCCGGCGCGCTCATTCAGATCTCACGGGCCTTGAAACCTGACGGGTTGTTTATGGCCGCCATACCTGGTGGACAGACTTTGATTGAATTGCGCACCGCTTTCATGTTGGCCGAAGAAGAAATAATGGCCGGGGTCAGCCCGCGCGTAGCGCCGATGGCGGATGTGAAAGATTATGGTGGCCTTTTGCAAAGGGCCGGGTTTGCGTTGCCTGTGGTCGATAGCGATCTTGTTACCGTCACCTATGACAGCCCGCTTAAACTGATGCATGAATTGCGCATGATGGGGGCGGGGAATATACTTTGTGACCGGCTGAAAAAACCGCTTTCTCGTTCGTTATTGCAACGGGTTGTAGAGATTTATGAGCGTGATTATTCGACAGATAAGCGCATAAATGCAAGTTTTGAGATTATATATCTATCCGGTTGGTCTCCCCATGAAAGTCAGCGACAACCTCTTGCGCCAGGTTTAGGGAAAACCTCATTGGCTGGTGTTTTTGGCGCCTGCACTTTGCCGGATCGGGGCGACGAAATTGATGAGAAATAAAAGGGGTATCTTAACCTTTTGTTTTTTGAGCTGAACAATTGATTAAGTCAATGTCAGAAAAATACAATAAAAACAATCTATTAAGCTGTTATAAACGAATATTCGTGCATATTGATTTTATCAAACGAGTATAGCGTTCCAGGTTTTGGTTGTTTTTTGCGTCTGGTTCTTTGGTGTTTTTTTAAAACACAAAGAATAGAATGTGTTTATGAGGGGTTGGTCATCTTGAGGGAGAAGACCGTACCGTCTGGTAAAATTGCGAGACTTTGAGGGAAGTTTCAGATTTTACCTGATTCATAAAAAGCAAAATATGGGTTCGCATTTTTGAACTCTTTTAGGGATGAAGCGGAGCGGTTACAAATCGCGCGTTTATCCCCTTTGCTTTTATTGCTCATTTCCAACTTTCATCCAGACATGTGCAAACGCTTTGTCGCTTTGCTCAAGGAACAGCTTTGTTGTTGGTTGCTTGAGGGAGCAATAAGGTATGCACGGGTCTTTTGAAAATCGCAGCGGTGGATCTAATGAGGATTGCCAGCCGAACGAACATGATTTGGGAGCAGCGGGTAAGATGGCTCGCGCCTTCATCGATTCGCCGCTATCGCCACTACTATTTGTGGCGTGTTTATTCATGGGCATACTGGGCCTGATGTTCACACCAAGGCAGGAAGATCCGCAAATCTCTGTGCCCATGGTGGATATTTTCGTCTCCTACGCTGGTGCTTCGGCGCAACAGGTTGCCTCGCTGGCCATCGACCCGCTTGAGCGAATGATGAGCGAAATGCCCGGTGTCAAACATGTCTATTCCGCTTCTCAGCGCGGGCAGGGCATGGTCACGGTGCAGTTTCAAGTTGGCGAACAGATGGAGCCATCTCTCATCAAGCTTTATGACAAGCTGCAATCAAACATGGATCAAATGCCGCCAGGTGTTGGCAAGCCACTGGTCAAACCAAAAGGCGCAGATGATGTACCGGTTGTAACCCTGACACTGTGGTCCAATTCAATCGATGATGCGAGTTTGCGCCTTGTTGCCCTTGAAGTGCGCCAGCGCCTCAAGGAAGTTCCTGACACCGCTAACAGTTTTATCGTTGGTGGCCGCACCGAGCAGATGCGTATTGAGGTTTATCCCGAGCGCCTGGCCGGGTTTGGTATTTCAATGGGCCAAATTGCAGAAGCTGTGCAAAGCGCCAATGTCAACAAAGGCATTGGCTTTGGAGAAAGTGGCGGCTCCAGTTTTTCTGTTTATTCAGGCAATTTTCTAAAAAGTGTCGGGGATCTTGAAAACCTGATTATTGGGGTGCGGAAAGGGACGCCAGTTTATCTGCGCGATGTAGCAAAGCTTACGCAAGGTCCAGGTGAAGCGGCCAATGTTGTTGAGTATTATACCGGCCCATCCGCTGCCCAGGCAGGCCTTGTGGAAACCGGTGGATCACCCGCCGTGACGATTGCTATTGCCAAAAAGGCTGGCAGCAATGGTGTGACGGTTGCGCAAAATATTCTGGCACGCGTCGAAGAGCTCAAAGGTTCTGTTATTCCCGACAATTTGCAAGTGGCTGTGACCCGCGATTATGGCGCAAGTGCTGGCGAAAAAGTCGACGGTCTGATCATCAAACTGTTCGTTGCCACGGGTGCCGTTGTGGTGCTGATTTTCATGGCTCTTGGCTTTATCTGGCAGCCTGCTCTTGTCGTGGCGCTGGTTATTCCAGTGGTTATTTTGATCACGGTTTTTTCCGCGTATATTCTTGGCTATACGATTGACCGTGTATCCTTGTTTGCATTGATCTTTTCGATTGGCATATTGGTTGATGATGCGATTGTAGTGGTTGAAAATATTTATCGCCGATGGCTTATGAACGGTGAAGTTGATACAGACACGACGATTGATGCGGTTGCCGAAGTTGGCAATCCAACCATTCTGGCCACTTTCACAGTGATCGCGGCTTTGTTGCCCATGGGATTTGTCTCGGGCATGATGGGTCCTTATATGGCCCCCATTCCAGCCCTTGGTTCTGTGGCAATGCTGTTTTCCTTGTTCGCTGCGTTTTTGTTTACGCCTTGGCTGGTCATGCGTATTCGCCCCAATATGGATAAATTGCGTGTTATGGAAGCGCGTGAGCACAAACAGACAGTATGGTTTGGACGTATCTTTGGGCAATTGCTGTCACCACTGCTCGACAGTCCGCGCAAGGCTCGGATTTTCCGATTGGCTATGTGGGCTACATTCTTTTTGGCTTGCGCGATGTTTTACACCCAGCATGTCACCGTAAAAATGTTGCCGCTCGACAATAAGCCCGAGTTTAACGTGATCGTCAATATGCCCGATGGAAGCTCCTTGCCAAGTACGGCAAATACCTTGATGTCGTTGACGCAAAAAGTGTTGAGCGTCAAGGAAGTAACGGCGGTGCAGACCTATTCAGGTACGGCCAGCCCGTTCAACTTTAATGGTCTTGTGCGCCATACCTATTTGCGCCAGAAACCCTGGCAGGGTGATATTCAGATCCAGTTGTTGCACAAGAACAAACGTGCGCGTACCAGCCATGAAATCGCTGTTGAGGTTCGTGCTTTGTTGACGCCAATGGCCAATGAACTTAAGGCCAGTATTCAAGTGGTTGAAATGCCGCCTGGACCTCCTGTTTTGCAAACCATGGTGGCCGAGATTTATGGTCCTGACGCTGACACACGCCGCCAGGTGGCCCGCGACATGACCTCTTTGTTCAAAAAAACTGACACCATAGTAGACGTCGATAATTATCTTGATAAGCCGTATGAAAACTGGACTTTTGAAGTTGATCGGCCCCGGGCGCGTCAATATGGTATTTCGGCCCGCGATATCACAGAGCAACTATCCATGGCCATGGGTGGGTTCCGTCTAGGCGATCTAAAGGTCGGGCATGAGCTGGAGGCAAAATTTATTGTTTTGCAAGCACCTTTATCAGTACGCACCAATATGAACCAGTTGCTGCAACTGCCGATTGCTTCCAAAACGGGCAAGTTGGTGCCGCTAAACGCGCTTGGTAGCTTCAAGCGCCAGGCCACTGATCGGACCATTTTTCACAAGGATTTGCGGGCCGTTGAATATGTCACCGGGGAGGTGGCAGGTCGTCTGGCCGCACCCGTCTATGGCATGATTGAAGTCAGCAATCTGCTGGATGATTACAAAACCCCTGATGGTGTGTCGCTTTCTGGTGAGTTGTGGGGCGGGGCACCAGATAACACAAATTCCAGTTTTGCCTGGGGCGGCGAATGGACGGTGACCTTTGAAACTTTCCGTGATATGGGCGCAGCCTTCATGGTGGCAATGGTGTTGATCTATATGTTGGTGGTCTGGGAGTTTGGTAATTTCCGCACCCCTGCCATCATCATGGCACCGATTCCTCTGACATTGATCGGTATCATTCCAGGTCACTGGTTGCTGGGGGCCGAATTTACGGCGACCTCAATGATCGGTTGGATTGCGTTGGCCGGGATTATTGTACGTAACTCCATATTGCTGGTTGATTTTACTGAAAAATCAATGGAGCAGGGGATGGAGCGCCGCGACGCCGTGATGGCCGCCGTGGTTGCGCGTGCCCGGCCGATCTTGATCACCGCATTTGCGCTGGTTGCCGGCTCAAGCGTGATCATTACTGATCCTATTTTTAACGGCATGGCGATTTCCTTGATGTTTGGGGTTGTGGTGGCAACGGGGCTTACTCTGTTTGTCATTCCCCTGGCTTGTGTCCGCAATAGCAAATTGGTAGTAGAGCCAGAGCCGCTGAAACAAGACGAGCAAGAACTGGTTGAACAGCGTCCAGCCTTTTGGTCGGGCCTGAAAATGCCAGCAAGATTGCCGGTGCCAGAATTTGTTACCAGCTTGCCGCTGATCTCGCTGCGCCGTCAGTTGCAAATTTCAACGCTCAAAGGCATGCGCTTTTGGCGGATGCATATCTCAACAGGAAGTTTGCTGGAAGAGGCAATACGAGGTCTGTTGAAGGGCGCAACAAATCTGTTCTATCTGTTGGTCGTGGCGGGGAGTGATATTATTTCGCGCGTGCAGACTGCCAATGAACACAAGGCACAGGTGGCTACTGAAAATCTTCCAACGGTAGAAATTGATGTTGAAGAAGATCAGCAACCACTGGTCTCAACGGTGGATGTCGTTCGCGACGATCTTAAAAAGATCAAGGGTATTGGCCCTATGATCGAGCGCTTGCTCAATCAAAACGGCATTTTCACCTTCGCGCAGGTTGTTTCATTGAATGATCGTGAGATTTGTTCTATTGAGCAGACCCTTTCAAAAAGTAATCAAGGGGCAATTGGGCGCATCAGGCGTGATGGCTGGGTTGCGCAGGCAAGCCGATTTACCAATGATGAATCCTTTGGCGATTCGCTTGCCAGGGCCGCGAATAAGGCTGCTTTGAAGCGTGTAGTTAAGAAGCCCACCGATAGTTATCCACCGGTGGCCCACAGTGCGAATGACAATTTGCAGGAGATCAAAGGCATTGGCCGGGTTATCGAGAAAATACTGATTGAGCAGGGAATCACCCGGTTTGAACAGCTCGCCAATCTGACCCCTCGTGAAATTGATCTTGTCGGCATCGAACTTGATAAGAAACCACGTCTTGGACGGGCTCGAATAGCGCGTGATAACTGGGTTTCTCAGGCGCAGGCCATAATTTCCGATCAGCTTGAAGTGGCATAGTTAGTGAGATATTTTTTCGTCAAAATGTAGTGCTACAATCTATGCGACAAAAATACACTGTATATATATTCGAATGTTCGTATATATATACAGTTCAGGGGATGAAACTTTCCAGGTCAGACTCATTTCGAGTAGGAGATGCAGCTTTACTTTTTTGGCGAAATTGTTAAGATTTGAGCAGTCTTTGGCTGTTAGTATCTCGTAAAGTTGATTTCTTGTTTTGTTGCGTATGTCGCATAAGAAGTTTTTCGGGGTAGTAGTGATGAAAGATATTCGTTTAGTTTCGTTGGCAGTATTTGCCGCGAGTTTTTTGATCGGTTTTTTGATCTTTGAAGCAGATAACGCACATGTAAGTGGCAAAGATCAAAATTTGCAGCTTTCGATGATGCCGCTTTTTACATCAATTAATAGCATTAAATAGATCAAGCTGCGTCTAGCGTGCCTTGAATTTGGATGTCCAATGGCTCATGAACTGGTGCAACCAGTTTTGCTGTGCCGCCCCATATTTTTGATGATCTGTCAGCAGGCGCTTCGCATTGTGAGCGCCTTTTTTTGTGAGCATATGGGATGTCTGTGCTGACCAGCGTTCGATAATCGGCCGGGTGATTTCAGGATGAAATTGTACTCCAAATACATGGTTTTCATAGCAAAATGCCTGGTTTTCGAAGCGCTGGCCATTGGCCAGGGAAACGGCTCCTTCCGGCAGACTAAAACCTTCCTTGTGCCATTGAAAATATTTATCCGACCAATCGGGGACTAGCCGTGTTCCAGCACTCGTTGCATTGAGTGGATGATAGCCTATTTCAACCAGCCCCTTTTTATGTGGTTTAACTTCGCCGCCAAGCTGGCGCACCATCAATTGTGCGCCAAGGCAAATGCCGAAATAAGGAATCTTTTCTTTAAGAGCGAGGGTAAGCCAGTCAATTTCATTCTTGATTTCGGGGGTCTTGTCATTGGCACTCATGGGGCCGCCAAAGACGATGAGGCCAGCATGTTTCTCAAGAGTTTGGGGTAGTTTCTCGCCAAGTGTGGGTCGTTTGATATCGAGTTCAAATCCATGGTTCAGCAGCCAGTCACCTACCGCTCCAGCACATGATTTTTTTTGGTGTAATATTAGCAAAACAGTATCACCTGTAGAGCTCGGTTTGGCGGCTTCTGATTTTGAACCCGGTTGTTTTAATGCCCCGGTGAGGGACGAAGCTGTTCTAAGCATTGTCTATGTTCTCGATCACCATGCTTGCCATCTGAATATTTTTAGGACCGGTTCCCATTTTTTGGATTGCGTTGAGTTCGCGCTCTCAAAAACCAGGCCATGAATGGCATCAATAGATCATGAGGGATGATTTTCAAAGCAACGGCCCCCAATTGGCTTAATATACCGGGGATGATGAGGCATTTACCACACATAAATCCACTATAGCCCATGCGGGCCGCCTTTGAAGCGCTAATCCCGGCACCAGATTTGACATAGAGCTCCGAACGGGCCCCCATTCGGGCGTGAAACCTTGTTTTTACGGGACCTGGTGCAAGGACGCTGATTTGCACATCTGTTCCCCAAGTCTCCCATGATAAGGCCTTTGTCAGCGATATGACATATGCTTTGCTGGCGTAGTATGCGGCCTGATAGGGCCCTGGCAAAAAACCACCCATGGAGGCAATATTTAAAATACCGCCACCATTTCGCGCCAGCATATCTGGCAGGAACTGTCTCGAAAGATCGGTCAGGGCGCGTACATTGAGATTGACAAGGTCACGGATCGCGGCTTCATCATGCTGGGCAAAGTCGCCTGCCAGTCCAAACCCCGCATTATTGACGAGGTTTTGGCAATAGTGGTTTTGCTTTTTAAGAAAGGCTGCGATTTTGCTGCCGCTATCTTCATCGGCAAGACAGCATTTGAGAGTCAGGACCTTGACATCATGGGTTGTCGATATTTGGCGTGCTGTTTTGTCCAACCGTTGTTGGCTGCGCGCGACCAGCAACAGATCAAGGCCTCCTTGTGCAAATTCGAACGCAAGGGCTTTGCCGATCCCTTCTGATCCTCCGGTAATAATGGTGATAGGAGCGAGTTGCTGAGGAGCGCTGGACATCATGTTTTATTGTGCCGTGCTTCGACCTGTTGGCGTAATCTGATACGATCTTGGGTTGAGACATGCATGAGTGCAGCGACCCGCCAGATCAAATGGGTTTCATATTCATGCAGGACGCCATCGCTAAAGGCGATTTCCCAGAGCATTTCAATGATTTCCAAACGCCCTTCAGGATCAAGTTGCCTGGTGAGCCGGCGAGTGAAGCCATAAAGATCCACGGCATTTTGCTCATCTCGCTCGGCCTGCTTGATGAAAACTTCCATATCTTGGTCGCTCAAGTCGAAATGGTCTCGCAGTAATTGCCGCAATTTGAATTTTTCGCTGTCATCGGCATTGCCATCGACCAATGTGGCATGAACAAGCAGGGCTGCTGCCGCCAGTTTGTAATCTTCTTTGGGCAGCCTAAGGTTTTCGGGTTCGGGGTCTGCCAGATTATTGATTATCTTTATCAGTCGTTGCAGCATTTTATGAGAACCTCTTTGTTTTGAACAGTGTGGGCTCTAGGTCATAACTTCAAAGCTCTTGATAAAACTAAATTTGATCAAGCAATGAGTCTGGCACAAAACTCTAACATAAAAAAGCCCCGCAATGTGATTAACATTGTGGGGTGTTTAAATTTCTTCAAGCCATCAAAATGTTTATTTGCATTCAGTACTGACCCGATTGAGGGCAGCTGAAATGCCCGCCAGAGAATATTTGTCAATCGTTGTGGTACCGCGCTTGGAGCGGCCTTTGATTACCAGTTGGGAGCCCTTTTTCATGGCTTTCACAAGATTAATCTCAACGGTTTCATCTGCGATGTATGCTTTGTCTCCTTCGGCGAACAAATTGAACTGATCGGCGCCAATACTGGCTGATGGAGCAGATTCTCCGTCGAGCGGATAGCCGATTTTAATGCTGATTTCGTTCTTCACCTTGTCGCTCGGCCATGACGAAACATAAAGGAAAACATCCCCCCGATTGACGCCTTTGGGTTTCATATCCATTGGTTTGGAAATGGCAAAACAGGTTTTGCTGGTGTCTTTTTCATGCACATAGACAGCCCAGTCTTTATAAGTTTCCTTGAGCTGCAAAGCCTGCGCGGGAAGCGTCATGACGATCGCGCTGGCGGCGATGATTGCGAGCGTTAAAGTAGTGGCATTTTTCATGTCTATTCTCTTTATTACCGGCCATTCATTACAGATGTATTACTCATATTAAGAATAAAACATCTTAAGAAGTGTTTAATTCATGCGTTATTTTGGGACAGCGCCGTAACAGCTTCAAACTGTCTTGATTGCCTGGGTATCTGTTATCGTGCTGGGCCACTATGTCAGATATTTTAGCCCATTTCATGAAAATTGCATAGGACGCGTTGCTTGCCCATAGAAAAAGTCTCCTATTTGGTATTGTCTTTGGATCAAAAAACTTGCCGTTTGTGGGGTGGTAAACGAACAGATCATTCAAATTTTAGTACCCAAGCCCTCGACAAACATTCAAATATGCACTATCTCTAATACAGACTAACTGGTTTGTTCTCCCTGAATGGGTTGCCCTAAGGGCTTGTCGGAGCATGCTCAGTGGTTGATAGAATATCAATATGAGACCCAGAAAAGGAGGATTGTCATGACTGTTTCATTAAACAATCCTGTCAGTGCCGAATTGGATGCAACCGGTCTGAGCTGTCCGCTCCCCGTTTTGAAAACCCGAAATGCCATGAAAGAACTGGCTAGTAGAGAAATGTTGCGGCTTCGTTCGACAGATCACGGTTCGGTGAAAGATATTGAGAGTTTTTGCAATCAGACCGGAAATGATCTAGTTTCATCTAAAGAAGAAGCTGGGACCTACGAATTTCTTATTCGTAAGAGATGATGATTTGGGAAATATCCCTGAAGTGCTCCGGGAGAATAGGTACAATTTTTCGACAAGAGGCACGCGATTTAAGTGTACTGCAACAAAAGTTTTGAAGGAGAGACAAAATGAATATGGCTGATCTGCCAACTGATGGCCCCGAACTCGACAAAATGAACGAGTGGTTTGAAAAGAAATTTGAAGAAGAAATGAAGAAGAAGGAAGCTGCTCACACGCCTTCCATGGCGATCATCGCGACAAAAGGTACGCTTGATTGGGCCTATCCTCCCTTCATTCTTGGTTCTACTGGCGCCGCACTTGGTTGGGATGTGAAAATCTTTTTCACCTTCTATGGCTTGTTGCTGCTGCAAAAAGAAATGAACCTCAAAGTCAGCCCGCTTGGCAATCCAGCCATGCCGATGAAAATGCCCATGGGACCTGAATGGTTGCAAAAGATGAATATGCCGATGCCAAATGCCATTCCAAGCATTGTTCCAGGCTTTGAAACAACCGCCACCGCTTTGATGAAGAAAACCTTCAAGAACAAAGGCGTTGCCACAATCGAAGAATTGCGTGAGCTGTCAGAAGAAGCTGATGTTGAATTCGTTGCCTGTCAGATGACTGTTGATGTGTTTGGTTTCGAGCACAGCGATTTTATAGACAATGTATCATATGCTGGGGCTGCAAGCTTCCTGCCTGTCGCTCAAAAAGCCGACGTGACTTTGTTTACCTAGGATTTGGGGTTACCTAGACCAGCATGTTTAAAAGATGGTCATCCTTGCTTAAGCAGGGGTGGCCATTTATTTTGATCGTGTTATGTTCCAACGTCGGGTGAGGGTGATAAGAGTTGCTGGCGGTGCTCAAATTTCGACATCATGCGCCTTTAGATTGTCTATGGGGACCAGATGATTGGGATCAATATCTAGTACCTTGCAAGAAGCCATGATCGCCCGACCAGCGTCGTCAGTTTGTTCGTAAGCAAAGTCCTGGTTGACATAGACATCGGCATTTTGAGGATCGAGACGAATGATATTAAAATATATTCGGCGATGGCCTCGTTAAAAACAGCCTTGCGCCAGATGGACATTTCCACGATGAAGGTAAAAATCGGTCATGAATTGATTTTAAGCGCTTATTCAAAACCTGCAACTGAGAGCAATTTTTTGTGATAAGCGATTAACTTGCGTTGCAGCTATCACCTAATTGTGCGTTGAGAATGCGTTTGGCATTTTTTGACATGTGGTTGGCCCACAGGCTAACGAGCTTGGTCGATAGATAAAGACGGTTGAACACGCACACACGGCAATTGGCGTCAATCTTGCCCATATTGAGCGCGAATTTAGCAACGCAGCCACCAGCCATCTCAACCTTTGGAGAAAAGGCAAATGTCAGTTTCTGGATTTCATGTTTTTTGGTGGTGACATCACATATTGCGGGCTGGTCAGGCAATTGCAGGGCCGTGTCGTTGCGAGAAAGCGCTTCGATAATCGTGGCTCGCTTGACCCGCAAATTGATCACGCAGTCTGCCGCCCTGAAATTGGTGACGGTTTTGGCGATCCCGGCGGAATATTTTTCCGCAGCGCCTCGGACCTTGTCGTTCATTCTGGCTGAACGAAGCGCCGCCTTGAACAGCTCGTCAAGGTCTTTTTCAGACAGAGCTACGGGAATATCACACGTGATATCGGGGCCTGTTGATTGGCGACCATTGATGATTGGTGCCATTTGATCGATACATGCTAACGCAGCGATGACAGAGGGGTGTTTGTTGTCTGTCGCCGCCAGGGCATCTGGCCGATGGGTGAGGGTGCTCGCGAATAAAAATATCATCAATAACAGGGTAAGTTTCACGGCGAATTCCTTGATATTGCGAGTGCTTGGTCGCAGATCGAAGCGGCTTTTATTTTGTCGGGTGCACTTTCTATTGAAAAAACACCAAACAAGGCTATAGTGCGACCATATACGAGATAAAATGCTATATACCAGAAAATTTCGGCCACTCAAATTTGGCTTGACAGTTAAGAAAGGAAATAAAAATGTCAGTTGATACCAGCAAAGGCTATCCAGATATGGATTATGCTGAGCACGAAAAGACCTATGCCGGAATTATCAAAGTCTCCAAATATAGCACAGTTCTGATCCTTGTTATACTGGCGCTGATGGCGGTATTTCTCGTCTAGCATTCTGGATTAGAACGAATCTTTAACACCCGTACTGTTTCTGATATAGAAAAGTGCGGGCAGGTGGGTTTGTAAAAACCTGCCGGGAATCCTTCAATGAATTGACCTGATCGCACATGATACCTCTTTAATGTGTCTAAGTGTGCGGTAACTGGAGCTGGATATGATCCTGATTGCTGTACCTGGCGAAAGCAAAGAAGAGAAGCGCGTTGCGTTGTCGTTTGAATCGGCCAAGAAATTTATCGCAAAGGGCTGTGAGGTCGTCATAGAAAAGGGTGCTGGCTTGCGTTCTGATATTTCTGATGAGGCCTATGAGGAAGCGGGGGTTCGTATCACTTCCAAAATAAGCGACGAACTGGCCAAGGCGGATGTGATCCTAAGCGTCAATTGCCCCAATAGCGACCATATTAAATCGATCAAAAAAGGTGCCGCGCTGGCTGCGACCCTTAATCCCACCGATGATCTGGACAAGATGAACGAGTTGGCGAGCGCTGGAATATCGGCCTTTGCGATGGAGTTCATGCCGCGCATCACGCGAGCCCAGAGCATGGATGTGTTGTCCTCGCAATCCAATCTTGCAGGTTACAAGGCAGTGATTGATGCGGCTGCGCAGTTTAACCGTGCAATGCCCATGATGATGACGGCTGCTGGCACTGTGCCACCGGCCCGCGTTTTCGTAATGGGAGCGGGAGTGGCGGGTCTACAGGCCATCGCCACCGCGAGACGCCTTGGGGCGATTGTCTCGGCCACAGATGTGCGCCCGGCCGCTAAAGAGCAGGTCGAGAGTTTGGCTGGTAAATTCATCGCCGTTGAGGACGAAGAGTTTAAACAGGCCGAAACATCTGCCGGTTACGCCAAGGAAATGTCGGATGAATATAAGAAAAAGCAGGCCGAACTGGTTGCCAGGCATATGAGCAAGCAGGATATGGTCATCACGACGGCATTGATCCCGGGGCGTCCGGCTCCAAGGCTCATCACTAAACAAATGGTCGAAAGCATGCCAGCTGGCGCGGTTATTGTTGATCTGGCCGCTGAGCGCGGTGGCAATTGCGAGCTGACCCAACCTGGTAAAATAATCGAACACAAGGGCGTCACGATCATGGGGGAGCTTAATCTGGCCGGTGAATTGTCAGCCAACTCTTCCTCGCTTTATGCGCGCAATCTGCTGGCCTTCCTGTCACCCTTTATGGATGAAGAAGAAAAGAAGCTGGCCATTGACTGGGAAGATGAACTGGTGATCGGCACACTTATTTGCCGTGATGGGAAAATCGTCCACGAGCGGCTTGTTGAGGGAGGAGGAAAGTGATGAAAACACTTGCGACCATGATGAAACTGTCTGGCATATTGTTGAGCGCCAGCATGTTTGCCATGACACCAGCCCTCGCCGCTGGCGGTGTGGCCGAGGAGATTAGCCCCTTTGTCTATCTGTTTTCCATCTTTGTGATGGCGGTGTTCGTTGGCTATTACGTGGTTTGGAGCGTCACACCGGCCCTGCACACGCCGTTGATGGCTGTGACTAATGCCATATCCTCGGTGATTGTGGTGGGTGCCTTGCTGGCTGTTGGGGTGAGTGCGTTTGAGGGCTCTGGCAGTGCCGGTCTGTTTGGTTTCGGGGCGCTTGTTATGGCGGCTATCAATATTTTTGGCGGCTTTTTGGTCACCCAGCGCATGCTTGCCATGTACAAGAAAAAGGACCGCTAGAAGATGTCTGCGAACCTTGTTGCCCTTCTATATCTCGTCTCCGGCGTGCTGTTTATCATGGCTCTGCGCGGACTTGCTTCGCCTGAAACCTCGCGCCAGGGTAATCGCTTTGGCATGATTGGCATGGCCATTGCCATTTTGACAACGCTGTCTTTGATCCCGTCAGGTGGCTCCAGCTATTTGATGATCTTTGGAGGTCTTGCCATCGGTGGTGGTATTGGCGCTTACATCGCCAACAGAATCCCCATGACGGCGATGCCGCAACTTGTGGCAGCTTTTCATTCCCTCGTTGGCCTGGCGGCCGTATTCGTGGCGGCAGCTGCCTTGAACGCGCCCGACGCTTTTGGCATTGGCTCGTCAGGTAATATTAATCCTGTCAGCCTGTTTGAAATGGCGCTTGGTGCGGCCATTGGCGCCATTACCTTTACCGGTTCGATCATCGCGTTTTTGAAGCTTGATGGACGCATGTCCGGTGCGCCCATTATGTTGCCTGGTCGCCACTTGATCAATATTGCTTTGGCTGGATTTATCGCCCTGGCCATTTTCTGGTTCATGGGATCGAGTTCCCACACCTGGTTCTGGCTGCTCGTGCTTGCCGCTTTCGTGCTTGGCTTCTTGATAATTATCCCGATTGGCGGAGCTGATATGCCGGTGGTCGTCTCGATGCTTAATTCCTATTCGGGTTGGGCTGCTGCGGGCATCGGCTTTACGCTCGGCAATACGGCTCTGATTATCACTGGTGCGCTGGTTGGTGCGTCTGGAGCCATTCTTTCGTACATCATGTGCAAAAGCATGAACCGCTCTTTCATTTCGGTCATCCTGGGTGGTTTTGGCGGCGACGATGCTGTGGCTGGATCTGATGATGCGCAGGACCGACCGGTCAAACGTGGTTCATCAGAAGACGCGGCCTTCATCATGAAAAATGCTGGTTCCGTGATCATCGTGCCTGGATATGGCATGGCCGTGGCGCAGGCCCAGCACGCTTTGCGTGAAATGGCCGACAAGCTGAAAGAAGAGGGCGTTTCGGTAAAATATGCCATCCATCCCGTCGCAGGCCGTATGCCAGGTCACATGAATGTGCTGCTGGCCGAAGCCAATGTGCCTTATGATGAAGTGTTCGAGCTGGAAGACATCAATAGTGAATTTGCGCAGGCCGATGTGGTCTATGTGATCGGTGCAAATGATGTCACTAACCCGGCCGCTGAAGACGACCCAACCTCGCCGATCTATGGTATGCCCGTTCTGCAGGTTTGGAAAGCTGGTACTGTGATGTTCAACAAACGCTCCTTGGCGAGTGGTTATGCTGGCATCGAGAACCCGCTTTTTTATCGCGATAACACCATGATGATCCTAGGCGACGCCAAGAAAATGACCGAAGAAATCGCCAAGTCTTTGTAGGGAGATTTTCTAGAAGTTTTGATCTACCAGGTGGGCTTTTTACTGAGGCTGTTATTATGCCGCTTAATTGCGGCGTCGTACTTTTCTCGTTTTAGAAAGGACTCGGGTGATGGTTTGTTCACGACACACACCGTCATTCCCGTGAAGGCGGAAATCCAAATGACTATCCACAGATGATCTGATTGTGTTCTGCAAGAGCTTGCCGTAAAACTGTCTTCAAATTGAATCATTCTATTAACTGAGAGGCACTTGGATTTCCGCCTGCGCGGGAATGACGTTAGTGGTAGGTTAATGGATGATCTCAAATCTAAGAGACAATCAATAACAGGGAACGCCAGCCATGACGCGAAATGTACGAAGCCAACTGATTGATATCATCAAGAGACGCTCATTTTCGGTGGGCACGGAGATCAAACTAGCTTCGGGGCGTTCCTCAAGTTTTTATTTCAATATGAAGCCCACCATGATGGACCCGGAAGGGGCATGGCTAATCTCGGAATTGATCCTCGATGCCATCGAAGGTATGGGGATAGACTATGTTGGCGGGCTGGAAATGGGCGCCGTGCCCATCGCCTCCAGCGTTACCGCCATCAGCTATGAGCGTGATCATCGGGTCGGGGCGTTTTTTATCCGCAAAAAAACCAAGGACCACGGTACGCAAAAGCTCATTGAAGGCCTCACAGACGAGGAAACACTGAATGGTAAAACCGTGATCATCGTCGAAGACGTGACCACCACTGGTGGTTCTTCCCTGCAAGCTGTTGAAGTGGTACGTGCGCAAGGTGCAAGGGTGGCATGCGTCCTTACCATTGTTGATCGCGAAGAAGGAGCCATGGAAACCTTCCATAGCGCCGGCGTACCGTTTACAGCTTTGCTGAGCGCGTCAGATTTTAAGTAAGAAGTAATGTCTTTGCAGACGGTGTTGGGGACTGGCCCCCAAACCCTATCACGTTAAATGGGGAAAAAAAGGGCTCGCCTTTTTCCGCCGTCTGCTCAGGACGCCGCCCGGCGAGGGCATTCTAAGGCAGCACTTTTTTCAGCAAGTTGTCAACATGGCTCTGGTTGCCATCGAGCAGTCCGCCGACCGGGGAAGCTGGTTCTGCGCTGTCGGTGTTATCAGCTGGCTGCTCTTGCGTGGCTGGAGTATCGCC
>JAAETJ010000280.1 GCA_024228495.1 bacterium
AGATTGCCGTACCAGCAGATGATCCAGTCTCTGACCACCGAGAATAATCGAATCTTCCGATAAAGGTATCCAAAGGTCATATACATGATATGGCCTGAAAATAAATCTGCGCCAGCGAAAATGATCAAAACAAGGGCGATACCGAAAAAGCACCCCATAATGAGGTTTCGTGAAGCGGGATCTGCATCATTTCCGAGCGTGAGAATGAGCATGATCCCCACGCCAACATAGGCACCGGCCATCATCGTGGAAATGAAGAATCCAACGGGATTTCTCTTGAAATAGGCGATCTTCTCAACTGCCATACTCGCGAATTCCTTGGTTGTGTCTTTGTGCATGCGAATCCCTCAGCTGAATCAGCTTGTAACGCTAGCGCTCTTGCACCCGCCAAAGCAACCTGATGTCACAAGGTCAACACGACCAATCGGATGCATCCTTCAAGCCGTGTGGCGATATTCGGGCGGAATAGGGTCTTCAAAGCCACCTATGCCTTCACAACAAGTTGGCCAGGGCACATTGAACACTGGCTCAATTCGCCAGCAATAGCCCATTGACGACTTAATAACGGTCCTACTCGTTGGATCAATTTTGCGCCCATCCGTTGGCTGCAATGATGTGCGAACCATATGGACACCGCCGGAGAATTGCCGGAATCGGTCCTTACTCGTAATGACCCGTTAGGCACTTGCATCCACGGGCGTCTCCAGTTTGCCTATTAATAACAACAACTAGTAAACGCCTAAGTGCCTTCGGGAGGCAGGGGCCCACTCAACCGATGCTCCGTGCCAACCAATAACATCGGAGCTCTGAGAATACAGTTCGCACCAAGGCGCGCAGCGCCGACAGACGCACGAGTTGCGAGGCAGCGCAGCTGCCGTTCCATCTTCTCACCCCGACCAACTAGTCCCTTTCCTGATCAGGTCGATTGATAACTCCCGAAATCTGGGGAAAAGCCTTTGATCGTTCATTAGTCTCTTCCTTCAAAAAAGCCCGACGTAGTATTTTCTGATTTCTCTTGTTTCGCGGGTCATAGCGATCCCAAATTACTTTCATGGCCATGAGGGCAAGGGGAACGTGCAGCATGAAGACGGTCAACGTAATCAGTGCCTCACCCGTATTCCAGTTCACCGACCCATCGGGGGAAATCTCGCCGGTTCCAATTTGATAAGGGATCACGTAATAGTTCAACAACAACAAAGGCATCACAACGCCATAAACAATCAAACCCAATGGTGCCAATAAGGTTTTTCTTGTCTTGGCCAGGTCGATATCGGATGGCGGTGGCCGATGCAAGCGAAGGCGATAAACTATTTCTTCGCGACTGACCTTACCGCGCGCCGAAACAACAAAGATAACAGCTATGCTTACGACGGTGCCAATAACTGCGGGATAGTATTCCGGCATATGATAAATGCCAAGATAATCAATGGTTGCCGGTATCACATTCATGAAGAAGCCCGAGAACATGCCCCAGAAGGC
>JAAETJ010000281.1 GCA_024228495.1 bacterium
ATGGACTTGGGGATGATCTGATCCGGGCGGGGTGCGATGATGACACCCTACTCGGCCCCGGTTACCTCGTCATTGACCGGCACGTATTTGGTGCGCATGTATTTAATC
Organism: bacterium; assembly: GCA_024228495.1. Taxonomy (GTDB): domain Bacteria; phylum Pseudomonadota; class Alphaproteobacteria; order Rhizobiales; family JAKIUO01; genus JAKIUO01. The sequence goes on from JAAETJ010000281.1 coordinate 109, forward strand.
ACATAGTGCTGCCGGGGAATGATCGCCAACTGCTCAGGGGTATCGTAGCCGATGAAAGTCCACTCATCCCCCATGGCGGCCTTCTCTTCATCAGAGAGGTCAATCACTTTCTCTACCCGATTGAGATGAGCTGGTAATGGACGACGAACAGGTTACTTCTTTTCACTGTCCGCTTTCTTTTGAACAGGGGGTCCAGATTCATCCTGGTCTGAAGGCAGTTCCAGCTCAGCCAGCAACTGTTCCAGTTCGGCTTCATCAAACAGATTGAACTGATCCTTGTTGGGGCGATCGGCACTGGAGCCAAACTGGCGTTTCCGCAGCAACAAAACATAATCGAGAAGCTGCTCGATTCGCTGCTCTTTTTCTTTGACAACACCCCTCAATTGAACCACTTCAGCCTTGAGCTGATCGGGGTCATTGGGAAGGGATATGGTTGCCGAATTCATGTGCGGAATTATAACAAATAGGCACTGATCAAGCAGTAAAATGGAGTATTAAAACAAAGAATATTTGGCTGCTTTATGGGCTTCAACCCGGGTAATATCCAGCCCCTCAAGCAACTGTCAATGTGCACCCTAATGGAGCCACCCATGTTCACCTAATGGAGCCACTTTCAAGGTATGATTTAGCTCCTCAAACTGGGTGAATTTTTACCCTGTTTTACTCCCATTTTCAACTGTCTTTTTCATCTCATCCTGGTAGGGTCTGGGTGTGCGGTAACTTTCGCCGTCCAGAACCAGACGATAAGCATTGTGACGAAGGCGATCCAGAGTGGCAGCACCAAGTAATTTGTTGGGGAAGGCATCACCCCATTCACCGAAGTCCAGATTACTGGTAATGATGGTTGCTCCACGTTCATACCGTTCATCAATCAGGTCATGCAGATCTTCATCATGCGGTGATTTTAGTGGTTTCAGTCCAAAATCATCAATGATGAGTAACGGCACTTTCACCAGTGCCTGGAACCTTCGCTGAAAGGTATCGGTGGCACGGGCTGCGTGCAGATGTCCGAGTAGCTTGGCCTGGGTATGGTACAAGACATCATAGCCTTTTTGCGCCGCGCAATGGCCCAGTGCTTGAGCCAAATGACTTTTGCCGGTGCCGCAAGGACCAGCGATCAGTACAGCTACTTTTTCTTCAATGAAACTACAGCTGGCCAGCTCCGTAAGCTGAGCCCGGTTGAGATTGGGATTGAAGTCCAGATCGAAGCTTTCCAGCGTTTTGTTGATTCTGAACCCAGCTCGTCTTATCCGCATGGCATATTTCTTTTGCTCACGACGGGCGACTTCATCCTGGACTAAGAGCGCCAGGAATTCCGGATATGAAAGCTGATGTTCAATGGCTTCACGATTACGGTTGGCCAGGCTTTCTGTCATGCCAGACAGACGAAGTTGTTTCAGCAAAGGTGTTAATTCCGGTATCGGATTTATCATGGTTGTTATCCTTTTTTGATGGTTAGAGTTTGCAATCAGTGTTTAAGCAGGCTGCCGGTGTCACGGCTGAATCGGCCGCTACCGGTATAGCTGTCTGCCAGGGTGTCGAAGCTGGATTCTGAATAGGATTGTTGATCCAGACCTTTTTCGAGGATTTGTTTTACTGCGCTATAACGCACATTATTGAAGGCCAGCGCCCGGCGACAGGCAGCATTAACTCGGTCTTTGCCATAACGTTTTCTAAAACCAACTATGCCTTGGGCAGCCCGTAGGTTATCCAGAACTTTGTGGTTAAACAGGCACTTAATCAGGTGGTCACAGTGCTCGCCTATCTCTCCAGCCTGGCTAAGACACCATTGCGGATCCCGCATCTTGTATGCCAGAGCATTTGGTGGCAGATGTTCATCCAACGTTGATCGTCCGCCTGGGTGTTGCAATCGAGGATGGATCGCTTTGAGTTCATGGTCTTTGTAGACCCGTACCGAGGTATCACTGGCCCTGAGCCAGAGAGATTGATGAACCAGGGGGTATGGCACCGAGTAGCGGCACTGTTCAAATTGTACATGGCAATCACCGTGCACTTTGACTTTGGCCCATACTGCCAGTTCAGGCGGTACATCCGGTAGGGCCTTCAGTAAATGTTGTTCTGTTTCAACAAAACGCCGTAATGGCTGAACCCGCGTGGTGCCATGGATTCGGTTACCGGCAACCTCCATAAGCCACTGTTTCAACTGGTCGTTGGCATCACCCAAGGTGCGAAATTCACGCAATGGTACAAAAGCATTCTTGATATATTTGACGTTGGATTCCACCCGACCTTTTTTCTGTGGGTCCCGGACTGGACAGGGGGCGATGAGAAAACCATAACCTTCCGCACAGTCCCCGTAGGCGCGTTGCACTTGAGGGTCGTGATAACAGGCCTTGGTGATAGCGCACTTTGGGTTATCGATGATGATTCGCGCAGGCAAACCATTAAACCACTGGAATGCCCGGCGGTGGCAGGCCAACCAGGTGGATACACTTTGATCCCAGATAAACTCAGCATACATATGCCGACTCCAGGCCAGAGTCATCACAAAGATCCAGGTCTTCTTCAGTTCACCCGTATGGATGTCAATCATCCTGGGGCCAGCGCCGAAATCCACTTGCGCCGCATCTCCAGGAGCAAACTCTATAACTGTCGTGACAACTGGATTAGCTGCTACCAGTTTCTTTAGATACCGGCGCAGGGAAGAGTAACTGCCGGTAAAGCCATACTTGTTGACTAGAGCCTGATGGATCGTGGTTCCCTGCACCCCGTTCTCCATCCAGGTTTTTACCTGCTCATGGTAGGGCGCAATCAAAGATGCTGTGGAAACAGTCTGAGGCCGAGCTGTGAAATGTGCTGCCAGCGTTGTGTCATCAGGTAATGGATGCTGAAGATCAAGCCACCCCTGTTTTGTTGCCAATCCACGTAACTGTGCAGCCTTAACGCGGCCCATCAGCCCAGCTTTGGCAACGGCGCGGTTGGATTCACCCATTCTCATACGAACGAGCACTTGTCGGATTTGATGCATTTCAAACCTCCGGTTTGTCATTGTTGGTATCTCCAGACGCAAAAGCGCCCAAGATACGCAAAATTAAACGGAAGTTTGAGGAGAAATCAGCCTTTAAGTGGACCCATTAGGGTGAACATCTGGTGGCTCCATTATGGCGATCACAGGGTGGCTCCATTACGGTGAACATGGAATGGATCCATATGGGTGATCATTAACA
>JAAETJ010000282.1 GCA_024228495.1 bacterium
ACTTGCATAACGATCAGATTTGCGTTCATACTGCGGTCGAGTGGTATCATTCCAGGTCATTGTGTCCTCCATCGAATCATTCAACTCAATGGAAGCACATCCTCTTGATATCACTCAACTTAGTTTTGAATTAGCCTCTTAGAGGCCGGGCTGGCTGCTTGGAGATACACTTCATTGTCTGATCAATATTTATTATTTTCCATTAGCCGATCATAAAATAACCGTTGAGGCAACTGGTTGATAAGTTTTCTAACAGTGTCGTGAGTGCATTATACACCAGCCAAGCTGGTATCCGTTCACTCTTGGTTACGGAGATTTGATCCTTTGCAATACAGGGCAACGGCAATGACCATAATTTAAAACACTCGAAAAAGGCGGTTCTCCCTCAAAACATAAATTGTTCTGACAAGATACGCTCATCAAGTGCGTGGCCTTTGTCGAACATCAGTTTGAGGATGATGTCTGAGCGTTGCTCGATGCGCACTTCGCGCACATTGCGAATTTCTACATGGTCGGCCACAACGCTGACCGGACGTTTTTCAGGTTCCAGCACTTCTATGTGCATGCAGGCTGTATTGGGCAGTAGGGCACCGCGCCAGCGTCTGGGGCGAAACGGGCTGATCGGAGTAAGGGCAAGCAGTGGTGCGTTGATCGGTAAGATGGGACCGTGAGCAGACAGGTTGTAAGCTGTGCTTCCTGCTGGTGTCGCGACCAGTACACCATCGCAAATCAGCATTTCAAGGCGTATTTTATTATCAATAGAGAGGCGCAGCTTGGCGGCCTGATAGCGTTGGCGCAACAAGGAGACTTCGTTGATGGCCAGTGCCTTGCTCTCATTACTATCGCAATCAAATACGTGCATTTGCAGAGGGTGAATGACATTGGTCTCGGCGCTTTCAAGGCGCTCAAGCAGACCCTCGGCACGATAATCATTCATCAAGAACCCGAGTGATCCTTGATGCATGCCATATATTGAGGAACCAGCTTTCATGGTCTCGTGCAGGGTTTGCAGCATCAGGCCATCACCGCCAAGGGCCACGACTACATCGGCCTCGTCAATATTCACCGACCCATAGTGCCGCTCAAGTTCGGCTTTCGCGGCAATGGCCGTATCGACGGTACTGGCGACAAAAGCCAGTTTTTTTTGTCCTGATTTATTGTGTGTCGTGTCCATCGGTTCGCTTTTTTTCTTGGCTGTTTCGCGGATATTGCCCGATAATAGCAGTTAATCGCCAAACGCATGAGTGTTATATTGTTGAAAGCGTAAATATGGTGAAGGAGTTTTTATTATGCCCGAGCAAGATGTTTTGATGGTCTATACGACATTTCCGAATGAGCAGAGTGCAAGGCTGATTGCCAGAGAACTGGTGAATCGCAAACTGGCGGCGTGCGCGAATATATTTGGCAGCATGACGTCGATCTTTGAATGGAAGGGAGAGTTGATGGAGGAGAGGGAAGTTGGCGTGCTGTTCAAGACTGTACGTCCCCGCTTTGCGGAGTTTTCAAGCAAGTTATGCAAGTACCACCCCTATGAGACACCCGCCGTGGTCGGCTTGGACGCCGCGTATGTCGAAAAAAACTATCTGACGTGGCTAGGGACCCAGACACGCCAAGTTGACTAAGGGAGGCGTTGGCAAAGCAATCAATAGCAATAATGGCTGAAAATAAATAGTAGGCAAGTTCACTTAAGAGCAGGCAAGTTCACTCATATGTCCGCTTATGCTGGTTTGCTAAAGAAAAGCTGGAAATTAGCGAGAGGCAAGGACAATCAATGTCAGTACTGGTATCAGCCACAGTGCGCCAAAAAGAATAAAGCCCGATAAAAAGCCCGAAGGCAGTATATGAACGCCGAGAGACTTCGGCAAATAAGGATATTGTGCAGTATTCATCATCGTGACCTCCTGTCTGCAAACAAACAGGGCTTTGGCGGCTGACCTCATTAGATGAGTTTTGCTCGTTTGAAATTGCCCTGTTCCTTTTAGTACTACATATGGTGGTCTGCAGGGAGTCAATTATAGCTTGTTCACGCAATCTTGTGAACGAGTGAATACGGTGTGTACCGTTTCGACTATTTGCTCTTGCCCATGCGAAGAATGGAAGGGCTCGCGGGCGCTAAAAATCCAATCATCGCGATATTGCTTGAATAGTCGGAGTAAACCAGCAGGGAAATTGTGGAGTCAGCGATGAAGTTACATTCGCGCTGTGACCCACCCGAAAGATCGATCCCCTAGTTATTGAGTGTGAAGTTTCCGCCATTATTACTGAAACCAAATCTCTTGCGCCGGTAGCGTTTTCTCCAGGAACGTACAGCTGTTCTGCGACGCGCTTTTCTCTTGGCGATACGTTTTTTTTTCAAGTACCTGGCGCGGCGCATACGTTTGATCTTGCGTCGTTTCATAGAAGGAGGCGCAATATAATTTTCAACGAGCCGCGGACGCTTAATTTCATATTGAGGCGTTCGGGTGGTCGAAGTTGGCCGGAAAGCGGCTTTGCGGCTCCGCGCTTTAGTCCGCCATTTACTGACCCGTTTGAAGGCCCTTGTTCTGGTATTAGCTTTGCGCTTGCCAGCACTCGCGAGGCTGGTTTCATTGATCGTCGGCGTCTCAACACAAACTGTTTTGGTGACTTGTTGCAGGTGTTCAAGTGAGCTGACAAGAGGCGTCTTGGTTGTCAGGCTGGAACCAGTACTGGTATTGTAAAAAGTGATGGCAGCACGGGCGTTATCATCCCAATTACTTGTGACATTGCCGGAATAGCAACCGATCCGTCTAAGCTCTCGCTTCACGAGCACCGCTGTCAGGCGCGGGCCAAGAACAGGCTTTTGGGATTTGACATATCTTTGCTGATAGCTCTGTCCCAAAGGCTTGGTTGTCCCGCGTGTAAATTTATTGCGGCCTTCACTAAAGGTCTGGCTGGTTTCCGTTTTTGCAAGCTGGACCAGTTTTATCGGTGTTTCTATAGGTAAGGCAGGAGGCAATTTAGCATATTTGAAAGAGCTGTTGGCAACGCGGCGCGGGTTGCGTGACGGTAATGCTGGGTCGCGGATGCTGGCGTATTCGTTCCGTGTCGCAGCCTTATCTTGCCGGTCGGAGCGTAAATATAGAGATGAGTATTTGTCTCGTGATGTCAGCTTCTTAGGACTGGTTCTGTCCAAGGCATGTGCCGCAATGAACTTATGTTTTCCAAAATCAGCAAACCTGTTGACCTGTTGACCGTTTTCATCGACAGGTTTTCCTGTAACATAGAAAAAGCCGCTTAGCAGAGCAAAAGCAATTAACGTGACGCGAGTCATAATACACCTCTATATTTTTACTGATGCTAACGTATACTTGACCCTTTCGCAATAGGGCATTTACCACATGTTGATCAATAGGGAGGCGGTCGCGTCACGGTTGATGTACCACTATGCCGTGATCCTGGAAACAGCAAATAACGGCGTATTTAAGCGATATTTTACCGAAATTAGAGTGTAGCTTATTGATAAAGATTCGTATACGTATAATAAGCCTGTGGAGTTAAGCTCAGCTCTGCAACAGGCAATTAATCGCGCATACGTCCTAATAACTTTTATTCCCTCTGGCGCTGTGATCTGTGTTGCCGAGGGAGGATTAGATTAGAGAAAGGCATGCCATCCCCCTACCAATCTTGTTATAATCTGATTACCATGCCGGAGGGATATATGGTAAATCGAGATCGTTTTCGCGAAGCTTGCGGATATTGGCGGGTGCTCTTGAAGACGTTTTTGAACCTTCTAACAGGAGCCTGATATGAGATTTTCGACGTTAACCGCACTAACACTATTTTTATCGATTTTCTTTTTATTGCAAGCCAATGAGCGGGTGTCTGCGACGATTTGGGTCGAACAGATTATTGGCCAATCAAAAGCCATTGTCATCGCCCGCAAGGGTAATTTTCTTGAAACGAGCGAGATGATGCGGTTGATACCAGGAGATGTTGTCAAGGTGACGGATGACAAGTCCTCGGTGCGCATATTGTTTGGGTCTGGCGCAATCAAAAATATAACCAAGGCAGCGTCCCCCTTTATGATTGACGGCAAGCAGGAGGGCAGCTCGTTTTTGACCAACCTGTTTGGGGAAGTAAAAAAAATGCTGGTGGCAAGCTCTGATGAAACCGAAGCCGTGGGAATGATGACGCGTGGACGCTCCAAGCAGCTTGCAATTCTGGGCACCGGGGCGGAAGAGAATATGGTGCTTGCCGGAGCGCAGCCTTTAGCGGTCGCATGGTCCGGGGGGGCAGCGCCCTTCAAGCTTTCATTGATCAATCCCGACAGTGACAAACCGGTGTTTTCCAAAGCTGGTCTTACTGAACAAAAATTGACGATTGATGCCGCTGAAATGGGAGCGAGTGGTCTGGAAGCTGGCGAGTATCAGGTGCTCATAGAGGATGGCGGGAAGACGTCCTCCAGTATAGAGATCGAACTTTTGACTGTTGAACTATCGGAGTTGCCGGCCCAGGCTCAAAAACTGTTGGCGTTGAAGCTCGACGAGCGTGTCGAAGCCCGTTTGTTGATCAATTTGTTGCACAAGCAGCCTGAATGGCGCTTTTTTGCCTATAGCCTTGCTCTGCGGTACGGACTTGAAAAAGAACGAGTCGCTCTGCTGGTGATGAAATAGCATGCGAGCTTAACCCTTGCATTATATATTCAAATTGAGAAAGCCAAGAAGATGTTTCATCGCCTGAGTGTCCACTGGCGCCCCTATCTTTTCCTGCTGACCTTGTTGGTTGGATTTGGCCAATCGGCTAACGCCCGTAAATATGGGTTTCTTGTCGGGGTTTCCAACTACCCCAATCTGGAAAAAAAGTTTCAGCTGTCGGGGCCTGACAATGATGTCGAGCTGATGAAGAACGTGTTGCTTCAGATGCAGGTTGAAGAGCGGGACATCAAGCTTCTTTACAGCTCTCATACACAGCGACCGACCCGGGAAAATATTATTGAGGGGTTGCGTGAGCTTGCGACAAAAACCACGGCGAACGATTTTGTCTATCTGTTTTTTGCAGGGCATGGTTCTCGTCAACCGGCAAGGGCAGGGGATACCGAGGAAGAAGATCAGCTTGATGAAATTTTCCTGCCTGAAGATGTTGGTACCTGGAGTGATGAAATCGGTGCTGTTGAGCGCGCGATTACCGATAATGAGATTAATGCCCTGATTACAGCTATTCGGGCCAATGGAACCTTTGTCTGGGCGATCTTTGATAGTTGTCATTCTGGCACCATGTTGCGCTCGGTCGATCGGATCAAGTGGCGCAAGGTCGATCCCAATGCGCTGGGCATACCATCGGTTGCAGCAGCACGCGCGGGGGATCGTCAGGGCAATAATGAGAAATCCCCTTCGAACGTTGCGAGCAACGTATCCGTGGAGCGCTCCAAGCCTGGTGGCTTCGTGGCCTTTTATGCAGCTCAAAGTCATGAGTTGGCGCCGGAGCTGAAACTGCCGCCACATGGCGCCAAACCAAAATCACACGGCCTGTTCACCTATCAGCTTGCCCATGCCATGATGTCGGGTGCTGGTTTAAGCTATCGTCAGCTTGGACAAACGATCTTGCAAAATTATGTCGCGCAGGGTATGCGGGCGACTACCCCCTTGTTTGAGGGTACCCACCTTGATGCACTGATGTTTGGGCGCATCAATCAAGGCGACAATAATCAATGGCCGGTGCGAAAACGGGGTGGTTCCAAACCATCGCTGTTTGTTCCCGCTGGCCAATTGCAGCAAATCGGTAAGGGGGCTATTTTTGCGTTGCTTGCCAAAGTCTCGGATGCAAATGACCAGGCTCTTGGCTTTGCACGGGCTGATCTCGTGGAGATTTTTGGTACGAAATTGGTCCCTATTGCCTATAATGACAAGCCTGCTGCTGATATCCAAGCATTACCGCGTTCGACTTACGCAAGAATGATCAAGCCATCGTTTCAGTTTGGTCTAAGCGTGGCCATGGCGCGTCTTGGCTATGCTGTGAGTGATCGTGAGCGCCGCGTCGTAAGGGTCATCGAGGCAATGGCGCAAAAGCAGCAAGCAGATAAAAATCTGAACGGGTTGCGCATCAAGTGGCAACAGCCAGGGGAGCCCGCTGATATCCATCTGGTCTTTTCTCCAGCTCAGAAAAGCCAGGCAGCAACACAGGGTTGCGCTCGCAACCATTTATGGTTTCTTGATCGCACTGGCGCGCTTATCTGCTCGGGCAACAAGGCTAATCTGTCATTTCGTTTGCAAAACCCTTCCATTGATTTTGATCGCAATGTCGAAAAGGCGCTTGGTGAATGGCTGAACGCCATTGGCAAGGTAAGAAATCTTGAGCAGATGGTCGAGCGCTTTAAGGGGGGGCGTTTTGCTCGCAAAATAAAAATAAGATTATGGGTGAAACCGGCAAAAGGCGGCAAGGAGGTGATCGTTGATCAAGCTTCGCGTCGCCCGTTGCTGGCAGGGGACAGAATTCGCCTCGAACTCAACAACACCTCTGGGACGCCCGTTGATCTGACGGTCTTGTTTATCGATAGCCATTTCGGCATCACACCCATTTTCCCGATCCGCGGGGGAACCAACCGCATTGCGGCCAAGTCGCAGTTGAATAGTGTCGGTGGCAAAATTACCAGCGATACGCTGGGGTTGGAGGGTATGGTGGTTATCGTGACGAAGGCATTGGCGGGAACTCCGGTTGCTGATTTTCGTTCATTGGGACAAAAGAAACTCTCGCTGACAAAAAACGTGCGCTCCATGGGGGACGCGCAAGCATCCTTGTCCAATCCACAGCTATCGGCCGTGGAGGATCTGTTTAACAGCGCCATTTTCGGCAAGCTGGCCGCCTCCCAAAGTCGGGCCCGGAAACGAGCAATGTCGACCCGCTCCGGCAGTAAGCGAAAACGATCTTCGCGCACCCCGTTCAAGCATGTCGCCATCAAATCATTGCGTTGGATGGTGGGAAATTAGGAGCATTTAAGTGATGTCCGAATGGGCGTGCTCTGTGATTTTTTATAAAGGGTCCAGTTGTTTTCGCTTGGTGCACTGTTCGATTTATCACGAAATTTTCCTTGTAATTTTAACCGGAATTTCGCAAACTTGCTAGCGGGGACAGAGTATATCAGGTGGATGGTGATCAACTAATCTGCTAGGCGTATTGTTTGGAAGGGCTGGGCATGGCTGCATTCTGGCGTAGGGTTCCCGGATTCTGGCAAAATTTCATTGCCGGATTATTGATCATCGGGGCACTTTTGAGTCTGGATCGAACCGCCGTTGTCAAACATTGGGAAGACTGGGCCGTCGATATCATGATCCGGCTGAACAGCTCACTGGATCGTATGACGGGAGAGCGTCGCGGACGCACCGATCTACAATTTACCTTTTTGGACATGGACGAACATTCATTTCGCGACAAGAGCTGGAACGAACCCTTCCATGTGCCTCGCGACAAGGTGTTGAAACTGATAGAGTTTGCGGTCGAGGGCAAGGCCTCGATTATTGTCGTTGATGTAAATTTTAGCAAGAAGGGCACTGATCCTGATGCTGACAGAGCCCTTGTCGATTATGTTGCCAATTATCCCAGCAGTGCCCCGCCGCTTATTTTGATGCGCGCCAAGCGTAATCAGGAGGGGAGCGGTTCAGCCGATCTTGGGGAATTTCGGAAAACTATTTTTGCGGGTATAAAGCACTCTAACGTGCATTTTGCGCAGCCATTATTCCGGCGCGACAGGCACGATGGCGTGGTGCGAAGCTGGATTTTGTTTGATCAAGGATGTTTTGGTGGACAAGGCCTGTCAGTTCCTTCAGTGCAATTGCTGTCTTATGCCTTATTGAAAGACCGGCATGGCGGGGGACGACAAAACCTGTTGGATCTTGATGCATCAATGAGTGCCAATGCACCAACCACCTGTAATTCCAGCAAGAAATTGAATTATAATTTGCGTCCTGTTATTCTGGGCAAAACGGTTTTCCGTCAGCAAAGGCTTGGCGAGAGGTTGATCTACTCAATCCCGTGGCCAAAATCTAGTCACGTCTCTTCAGATCTTGCGACCATCCCCGCTGTATTTGTCACTGACCGCGGTTTTAAAAACTATGAAGAGGTCACGGACCGTATCACCTTGATCGGAGCAAGCTATGGAGCTTCTCACGATTTACATCTGACCCCACTTGGGTTAATGCCCGGAACACTGATCATTCTCAATGCCATCAAATCATTGTCTTTGTTTGATCAGATACAACCGCCACCGCTATATATTCGTCTGGCTTTTTTGATTACTTTCATCACTGTTCTTAGCTATGTATTCTCGAAATATAGCAATGTTATCAAACTATTGGTCATCTCGACCATGGTGTTTGTTTTCTTTGTGCCGATCAGTTTCTGGTTTTTCAAATATGGTGTGTGGTTTGATTTCGGCATCTTGTTGCTAGGCATCAAACTACAGCATACGGCCTCTGAATTTCTCGAGGTGAGGGAGCTTAAGCGCCTGCGCAGTGAATTGCTGGCATTTAAATCAAACAAATCTGTGTCAGGTGATTCGCAATCAGTCAGTGTGCCTGCCGAATTCAATTATTCAGATCCAGATGAAATGGAAGTGCAAGTGCGTTTAAAGCGTAACAAGGATGGCAGTTTCAGGGTGAAAGCCTTCCCGGCCGGGCTATCCAGCGCGGAATTCGAGATTGCTCCCCAAGGACTGAAAAAGAAACAGAGTGGCTATGTCCTTGATTTGAAACGCCACGGCTCCTCGTCTTGAAAATATATTTTTCATCGAAGAAGTACCGCAATATGGGCGCAACGAGAGTGATCGGGTTCCTTCGTGACCGGAATGGTCCGAATGTTTACAGAGTTTTTACCTCAATTCATCATATTTGGTAGTTGAGGATGGTCAGTGTTTCCTCTGTATTGCGTTTTTTCTGGTTGTAGATGCTAGTTTTTTGTAACTTGTCCGTAATGCCAATTGTGTGTTGCATCAGGTTGAATTTTTAAACAGTATCGTGAGATATGCGAATAATCACCCACCCGGTACGGGTAACAGGCATTCTTAGAGAATAGCCATATCAAGGTGGATTTAGCAGCATGACGCTCATCTCTGGAAAAACATAGTTTTTTGATCGCACGGTTATGACCAATCAATGATTGATCGTGACACCCTCATATAAGTAAGTAAGAACTTGTGGTCTGTTAGGTACCAAGTTGTACCAGCAACAGTAAAACGGAGGGAGCATCATGAGATATGCTCTAGGTACAGTAGGAGTCATTGCAGCGGGTGTTTTGTTATTCGTCTCCGCGGCGATGAACTGGAGTTTCGGGTTTGGTCTCGGTAAGACACCACTCGAATCCCAAATCCTTGGCGCAGGTAGCGTCGGGGCCGATGTTTTAAAAGCCTTGATACCATTCCTGGTATTATATGCGATGAAACATCGTTCATGGATGCAGGCGATGGCCGGTATCCTTGTGTGGACAATCTGCACAACTTATTCACTCACTTCATCCCTTGGCTTCGCAGCGCATAACCGCTCTGATACCGTGGGTGAACGCACGCTTGCTGCTACGCAGTACGGCGATCTGCGTGAACAGTTGAAGAGTGTGAACGCGAAGCTCGGGTGGATCCCGCAGCATCGTTCAGTTGCAGAAGTCGATGCAGACATTAATGCGATTTTAGATAAACGCGTTAAAAAGGGTCGTAATCGTGGAAAAACTATCGGACAGGTGACTAAAAACTTCACCAACAAGTCTTGGTATTCACGTCATTACGGCGACAAGGTGCTCAATCTTCGCAAAGAACTAGCTATCGCGAAGAATGCTGAAACACTCTATGCCGAAAAAGCAACGCTTACCGGCAAACTTGAGTATACTAGCACAAAGTCTGTAACGACAGCTGATCCACAAGCTGCCATTCTCACCCAGATTACCGGGTTGAGCATCGAAAAAGTCCAGCTTGGACTTATCGTATTGCTCTCCTTGTTGGTTGAGATTGGTTCGGGTCTTGGTTTCTTCGTCGTCCTTGGTGGTGACAAAGCCAAAGCAATCCAGATCATGGCAAAGGCTGAAGCTAGAGCGCGAGCTAAAGTTGAAGCAGCTGCTGTGAAAACGGTTGAAAAGGTTGAAGCCAAAACTGAACAGAGTGTTGTCGCTCCCGTCGTCGAGGCCAAATCGGCCCCGGTTGCAAATGACAACATTCCAACTAGAAGGCCAACGGTGCCTCTCATCTCATCAAACGAGTTAAAGGACTATTATGGTGATCGTATTGAAATGCAGGACGGAACAAGTATTACAGCATCCGCTTTGTATGAAGACTATTGTTCTTGGGCTGAATCCCGTAAAAAAGAACCAATGACTCTGCCGGCCTTTGGTCGTCAGTTCGGCGAAATCGGTATTCAAAAAGCCAAAATCGCTGGTCGTATAAGGTACATAAATGTCAAACTAAAATCGAATGATGTGTCTTTGGAGGTCAACAATTCTTCTAATGGAAGATTGATGGCGGCCTCAGCCTAGCCCGAGCTTGCTCGAATAGGCTGCATTGAGCAATCGATGTAGACAAGACCGGCGGTTCCCTTGGGAGCCGCCGGTTTTTTGCGTTTGCAGCTGATTGTGGATAATTGAAGTTGAATAACCGGTAGACCGGGGAATTCGAGGTCCGCGATCGTGCTTGCAGGCATGGGGAACAAAATTTTTGCGATTCCGGTTAAAAATAATGTTGCTGATATGCCTCACATGTTTGGTCTAAGTTTAAAAAGCATCTTTCTTCAGGCGTTTAGTGCTGATTTAAAGTCTATTGCAAATGCCTATAAATAGGCACAATGTAACGATACTGGTAATACAAAGCGTGGCAGAATGTATTCTAACGAGCGGCTCTATGTTCAGAACTATAAATTTGTTGTTTGTTACATTTCTAATGTTTGCTGTATGGGCTGGACCCGGCGCAGCATTTCAGCTGTTTGGTGATAATTCTATCGCCCAGGGCACAGGTGATATCAGCGTTCCCTATAAGGTTGAAGATGGATCGAAGAGCGCAGGACAATCCTCGTTGTCTCTTGGTGATGGTGGCGATCTTAAATCATCGGAACAAGCAGGCTTGAAAATCTGGGTCCCCGGTCTTGGAGTGGTGGGGAAAATGCCCAAGCTCGATTTTGGGCTGGAAATGCTCTATGGCGCAGCACAAACCCCAATTGATGCCCCGAGAACGGCTCAGGAATTGGATGAGTTTGAATCCGATTTTGCCATCAAGGGTACGATCAAACGCAAGTTTTGATACGGGCTCGTAAAGTTGGCGCGATACTCGTGCATCTTTTTACCGCCAGCGGGGTAGTGTGCACTTTGTTCGCTTTCCTGGCGAGCACCAATCAGTCTGTTGGAGCTTTCTTTTTCTGGCTTGGTTTGGCGCTGTTCATTGATGCGGCCGATGGTCCGTTGGCGCGGCTCGTTGATACCAAAGCGCATTTGCCTCGTTTTTCTGGTGAACATCTCGACCTCATCATTGACTATTTGAACTATGTGGCGCTGCCAGCATTTTTCATTGTGTCCTTACCCATCATTGATGGTTCGAGCGGGGTTTTGGCCGCCGCTCTTATACTGCTGACCTCTTTGTTTCATTTCAGTGATACGTCTAGCAAGACGTCTGACGGCTATTTTATTGGGTTTCCTGCTATATGGAATATCGTGGTGTTCTATCTTTTCGTGTTCAAATTCGGTGAAACGATAGATCTGATCGTTATATTAGCTTTGTGTTTGCTGACCTTCTTGCCAATCCGCTGGGTTCATCCATTCCGGGTCAAAAAACTTCGAGTTTTAACAGTGCTGGTGGTTATTTTGGCGTCACTGGCGGCCGTTGCAACCGTTCTTGGCGAGTTTGATCCCAGCTTGATTGAAACTGCCTTGCTGATTGGTGCGCCTGTGTATCTCGTTGCGGTTAGCCTAAAGCGTAGTCTGGGTGAGGTGACTTGAGCGGATGTCCTATTGGCTGGGGATAGTCTCTTTGCATTTTGCCTGACGAATCAGATAGTTTTTTTAAAAGTACTCGTTCAAAAAGATGAAACAATGAAGCGCTGTACGGCCAGCTAGGTATCGCACGGGTGATGGCAAGTCAAGGTTGGCCGATGCTGAGCCCCGAAAACAAAGGAGTGTAACGAGCGCATGACCGGGCCACAAGTCCTTGATTTGGCGCGTGAAGCTATTTATGTCCTGCTGCTGGTCTCAGGGCCGATGATGGTGGTTGGACTGGGAGTTGGTCTGCTTGTTTCCTTATTTCAAGCGCTGACACAGATCCAGGAAATGACTTTGGCGTTCGTGCCTAAAATTGTTGCGATCTTTGTTACACTGTTGGTGAGTTTGCCGTTTGCCGGTCAAAAACTGTCCAGTTTGATGCAGTCGATCTCCGAACAAATTATCCAGTGAATGATATCAACGTAATTATTTGCTAGACGGGAAACCTGTTTTGACTCTGAATCTTGATTTTTTGCCCCAGACAGCTTTTGTCTTTTTGCTCGTCTTCGCGCGGATTGGCACGATGGTCATGGCGATGCCAGGAATCGGTGATCGAAGCGTGCCGCCAAATATCCGTCTGGTCTTCGCGTTGGCTCTGGGACTGGTATTTTATCCATTGGTGCAAGAGCGCTTTCCCACTATGCCAACCACACCTGGACCAATGCTTTCTCTTTTTGCGCATGAGCTGATCATCGGATTGGTGCTAGGAATTTTGATCCGTTTGATCTCTGCTGGTGTTCAGGTTGCAGGGACGATTGTCGGCTTTCAAATTGGTCTCTCGTTTGCAACGAGTTTCGATCCAAACTTTGGTGGCCAGACGAATCTGATCAGTACCTTTTTTGGTATTTTGGCCCTGACCTTGATCTTCGTCGGTGATCTGCATCATTTGTTGCTATCCGGTATATTCAATAGCTATACCTTGTTCACGCCGACAATGGCCTTGCCGGTTGGCGATTTTTCGGAACTGGCGCTTAACCTTGTAGCAGGCTCCTTCAGGATCGCCCTGCAGATGGCGGCGCCATTTATTATATTTGGACTGATTTTTTATCTGGGGATTGGTCTGTTGGCGCGATTGATCCCGCAAATCCAGATTTTCTTTATCGCCATGCCTGCTAATATTTTTCTTAGCCTCATCTTGTTCTTGCTTTTGATCTCTTCGATCATGATGGCTTACATGACCTATTTTACAAATAGTCTCGATCATTTCTTGGCCAATTGATGCAGGAGGCCTTTGACCATGTCAGACAAACCTGACGAAAGTGAAAAAACAGAAGAGCCGACCCAGAAGAAACTGGATGATGCCAAGAAAAAGGGCGATCTCCCCAAAAGCCAGGAGGTCACCTCCTGGTTCATGATCTTGGCTGCAACATTGTTTATTATGATATTTTCGGAGGATATGGCCATTTCGCTTGCTGGTCTATTGAAGAATTTTCTTGGTAATATGCACGAAATGCCAATGGACCAAACCGGCCTGATCGATATAATCTGGCAGTTGCTGATTGCGGTGGTGGCGATTGTTGCTATGCCTTTCATGTTTTTCTGGTTTGCAGGCGTTGCCGGTAACCTCGTCCAGTTCCCGCCCATTTTCACGACAGAGCCGATCAAGCCGAAATTATCAAAAATCTCGCTCATGGCGGGCGTCAAGCGAATGTTTTCGGCCACCAGTCTCGTGAATTTTATCAAGAGTCTGATCAAGCTTGTTCTGGTCACGATAGTACTCGCCGTCATCATGGTGCCAAAGCGTGATATACTGGATAACACGATCCAGCTTGATCATGCTGATTTGGTACCTTTGCTGCGCGTCTTGTCTTTACAGGTGCTTGGCGGGGTATTGGCAATGCTGACGGTGATTGCGGGCCTTGACTATATGTGGCAGCGCCATACTTGGCACAAGAAGCTGAAAATGACACTCAAGGAAGTGAGCGATGAGCATAAGATGCAAGAAGGCGATCCGCATATCAAAGCAAAGATCAGCGCTATCCGCCGTGAAAAATCTCAAAAACGCATGATGTCGAATATTCCAGACGCTACCGTGATTGTCACTAACCCGACTCATTATGCGATTGCTCTGAAATATGAAGAGGGTATGACAGCGCCGATTTGCCTGGCCAAGGGACAGGATCTGGTTGCGCTCAAGATCAGGGAAGTCGGTAAAGAGCATGATGTGCCGATTGTCGAGAATAAACCATTGGCGCGCGCTTTGTATGCGACCACTGAAATAGATGAAGAAATCCCGGTTGAACACTTTAAGGCTGTCGCAGAAGTGATCGGTTATGTACTGCGCTTGCGTGGCAAAAAAGGATAAAAAATATCTTGTGCGTACTGCGAAAAAGGGTGGGCCCTTTCCATCCCTAAAATATATACCGGGGTCTAGGGGCTAGTCCCCAGCGCCGTCAATGCAGGACATTTCATTTGCCCTTTGCAGTGAATCAATTCTAAAACACAGGCTGACCGAATAACAAAACGAGCAGGATACCTAATGAGCGGTGACAACAAGAAGGTGCGGGTGCGGTTTGCGCCAAGCCCAACTGGACGAATTCATGTGGGTAATATCCGTACGGCTTTGTTTAACTGGCTATTTGCACGGCACAATGATGGTGAGTTCATGCTGCGGCTTGATGACACCGATGCTGAACGCTCTACTGAGGCATTCGTGCATGGGATCAAGGATGATCTGAGTTGGCTGGGTCTCTCATGGGATCTGGAGGCAAAGCAGTCGGAACGCTATTTCGATTATGAAAAAGCTGTGCGCAAACTCACGGAAGCTGGGCGCCTCTATCCGTGCTACGAAACACCAGAAGAGCTTGACCTCAAGCGCCGGCGTCAACTGGCTCGCGGGCGTCCGCCTGTCTATGATCGTTCGGCGCTCCATATGAGTGATGAAGAGCGCACGAAATATGAGGAAGAGGGGCGGCGACCGCATTGGCGCTTCAAGCTCAATCATGAATTGGTGACCTGGAACGATCTGGTGCGCGGCGAAACTAAGATCGATGCGGCCTCATTTTCGGATCCCGTGATGATCCGTCAGGGCGGCGGTTATCTCTATACGTTGCCCAGCGTCGTTGATGATATTGATTTTGAGATCACTCATGTCATTCGCGGTGAGGACCATGTGGCCAACACGGCAGCACAGATCCAGCTGTTTGAAGCGCTGGATGCCAGTGCTCCAATGTTTGGCCATCACAACCTACTGGTTGGTGTAGATGGCGAGGCTTTGTCAAAGCGCAAAGGATCTCTGTCAGTTGCTACGCTGCGTGAGGAAGGGTTGGAGCCGCTGGCTATCAATGCTCATGCCGCAACGATTGGTAGCTCGCATCCTGTTGCACCGTACCAGGCCATGAAAGAGATCGCAGGGCTGTTTGATTTTACCAAGCTTTCGCGCGCCCCTGCACGTTTTGATGAAAGCGAATTGCGTCACCTCAATGCCAAATATTTGCATGAAGCAGATTTTGCAACTGTTCGTGAGCGTCTTGAAAAAAACGGGATCACTGGTGGGGAGCCATTTTGGCAGGCGGTGCGCGGCAATATTGATGTTCTGAGTGATGTCGAGCAATGGTGGCGCGTCGTTGACGGTAAAATAAAGCCCGTGATTGAAGATCAGGACTTTTGTACAAAAGCGCAGAGCTTGCTGCCAGATGGCCCATTCGATGAACAAAGCTGGTCGCTCTGGACCAGCGCGGTGAAAGAGCAGACGGGTGCCAAGGGCAGGGCCCTGTTCATGCCTTTGCGCAAAGCATTGACGGCTAAAGAACATGGACCGGAATTAAAAATGCTGTTGCCTATGATGTCCCGTGGAAAGGTCTCGAATCGATTGCTCGGTAGGGCGGCTTAATCAGCTGGCAACTTCGTGAGTGAGTTTTTGAGCGACAAAGCTACCGACTTTGAAAGCTGGACCTCGGATATTTTGTAGGTTGGTATTTTAAAATAACTTAACCATCCGGGTCACCGAAATTCTGGGATAACGAAGGAGTGAGATATTTCGTAACTCCCAAGCTACCCGGCAGTTCTCAGTTCCTGAATACCGTTGCGGCGCTTTTTATCGCGTGGCTTTTTCTTCAGGCCATCGCTTGATGGCGGCTTCGAGCTGGTGTCACTGTCCAGATCGAGCCGACGATGAAGCTCGGCTTTTCTTGTTCAAGCCGGGCGATCTTACCTTCCAGGCGCTTAATCAGCGCCCTTATATCGGGATGAATATCCATCCTTCAAGCGATTCAGAACCAAGCGTATATTGCAACAAAAATAAACAAAACCTTGAAAAAATGCTCAGCACAATGGCAAACCAGACTCAGATAGCTTGGGAGTTACCTTTTTTCTATTAAACTCTGATTGTTCAAACAGTGCTGTTGCGTATTGTTTTTTTAGTTTTCCTTGTTTTCACGTCGCGCCTTGTCGGCTTTGGCCGATGCAAAATGGTGAGACTTGTCTTGCGCTTCAATGAACAGGCGTTGAATTTCGGGATATTGTGCCTTGATCTGGATTTCGAGCTCATAAATGATGGCTTCAACACGCTCAGATGACAGTTGATCGACAAAATCAACGCTGAGAGCCAGCAAGATGTCATCCGGCCCCAGATGCATGGTGCGTACCTCATTGATATTAGTAATTTCGCTCTGCCCTTCGATGATCTTGTAGACCCCTTTTACAATAACAGGGCTGGCAGCTTCGCCAATCAGCAGGCCCTTTGTTTCATAGGCCAGCAGTGTGGCGGTACCAGCCAATATCAAGGCAATGACAATCGAAGTTGCTCCATCGACCCACGGAATATTGTAGGTATGGGCAATAAAAATGCCGACAAATGCGACAATAAGCCCGAGCATCGCGGCGGTATCTTCGAACAAAACGGTGAACAAGGTAGGGTCCTTGGAGCGTTGAATCGCATCAAGCAACCCGAGCTTTCCCCGTACTTTCCCGAATTCCTTGTAGGCAACATAGAGGGCAGCCCCCTCAAAAATCATGGCAAAGCCAAGCACGGCATAGTTGAGCGTCGCGTTGGTCATGACCTCTGGATGCAGGACTTTATGGACGCCTTCATAAAAAGAAATACCTGCGCCAACGGCAAACACCATGATAGCAACGACAAAGCTCCAGAAATAGATTTCCATGCCATAGCCAAAGGGATGCTTGTTATCTGCTGGGCGTTTTGAGCGCTTCATGCCATAGAGCAACAGGCCCTGATTACCCGTATCAACAACGGAGTGAATGGCTTCCGACAGCATCGCGGAAGATCCCGAATAGGAGGCTGCCATGAATTTCGTTATGGCAATCAGTGAATTACCGGCAAGGGCTGCTAAAATCACCTTGCGAGAGCTGTGTGCGGCCATATGGTCTCTTTTTGTATATTGTCACGTTCGGCTATCAAGTATCTTTTGAAAGCGAATCATCTTACCGATTTTTAAAGAACTATTACCAAAGATTGTTAGTCTATATGTCCATCCGCGTACACCCATCGCTTTTACTGGGCACATCTTGACATTTGAAGATTTAATGATTATGTTGAATTCAAATATTCGCATGTGCGAATATTATAAGCAAGGCAGAGCTTTTGATCTGACGCTTATTATATTGAGATAATACCGAATAAAAGCGATAGCGATCTCGATTCTTGTTCATCGGGTGAATGATCAGAACAATGCGTGCGGTAAAGGAGAAAAGTAAGGTATGAAAAAGATTGTAAAAATATCGATGCTGACCGCCTTGACGCTTATGGGTGCCTCCATTGTGATGGTCTCTTCCGGGCAACTTAAAGCCAAGCAAAAAGAAATGATTGCGCAGAGCCTCTTATCGAGTGTTCCTGTCCAGGTGCAAACAATTATCGACGACAAGGCTGTTTTCGCAACGGTGCGCAGCTCTGACACTGCTGTTGCTCGGGCCCGCCTGTCTGGTACAGTTGTCTCATTGAAGGTGGACGAGGGATCGCAGGTCAAACGTGGCCAGGTAATCGGCAATATTGTCGACAAGAAACTCAAATTGTCAATGGCGTCATTGGATGCTCGTTTGAAAGCCGCAAAAGCGCGCCAAAACAAAGCCCGGAAAGATTTGGAACGGGGTCAACGCCTCAAGCGCAAGGGTGTTATAGCTGTTGCCAAGGTTGACGCGTTGCGTGCCGCATTTGAAATCACCGCCAATGATGAAAAAGCTGCGATTGCCGAGCGCTCGGTTTTGAGTGAGCAGATGAAGCAAGGCGTTGTGCTGGCCCCTGCTGATGGTCGGGTGCTGAAAGTTTCGACCACCAAAGGCAGTGTTGTGCTGGTCGGTGAAAGCCTTGCTGTGATCGCCGCTAATCGCTATATCCTGCGCCTTGAATTGCCCGAACGGCACGCTCGTTTTATCAAAAAGAGTGACACCGTGATGGTTGGTGCCAGAGGCCTTGATCCACTTGAAAAGACCATAGGTCGTGGTGTGATCTCCCAAGTCTATCCCGAATTGGAAAATGGCCGTGTCATCGCCGATGTGGAGATCGCCAGTCTGGGTAATTATTTCGTTGGGGAGCGCGCTCTGGTTCGTATCGCCGCTGATAAAAGACAGGCGATTGTCATTCCCGGCGGTTATAGCTTCAAACGCTATGGACTTGATTATGTGAAGCTAGCACAAGCAGAAAATAAAACCATTGAGATTGTGGTTCAGCTTGGTGGCAAGGTTGTGCTTGGCAAGGGCAATGGCGGCGTTGAAGTGCTTGCCGGACTGAAGGCGGGCGACCGTCTGGTCAGGCCCTAGTTTTTAGAAGTACAGACCGTTATTCACATCAATTATATACGGTAACTATAACTTTTGTATGTATAACTGCTTGAAACCTGCCGTTCTCGCCTAAGCGGGGGGCATTGTTCTTGGTTATTGCTAATACCATTGCATAAGATGAGTGCATGTGCGGCTTTTGCACGTCAAGCGGGATCGGTGACGTGGGAAGAGGGATGGGGAAAATGAAACAGGATGTTAAGCTCGGCCTGTCCGGGAATCTAACGCGGATTTTTATCGACAGCCCGTTGACACCTTTGTTGCTGTTCGCCTCATTGATTATCGGTCTTATTGCCCTGCAATCCCTGCCGCGCGAAGAAGAGCCGCAGATTTCCGTTCCACTCGTCGATATTCATGTCATGACGGATGGCCTCAAAGCCATTGATGGCGTCAAGCTGGTAACCGAACCGCTGGAGACCATCGTCAAGGCGATTGCCGGCGTTGAGCATGTTTACAGCAACACGGTTGATGATCGCGTCACTGTGACAGCCCGTTTTTATGTGGGCACCAATGCGGACGATGCGATTCTGCGGGTGCATGATAAAATTCGCGCCAATGTCAGCCGTATCCCGTTTGGTATTCCAGAACCCCTGATCATCGGGCGGGGCATTGATGATGTGGCGATTGTCACACTGACACTGACGCCCAAGCAATCAGCTGTCGAGCGTTGGTCGGACAATCAACTCAACTATATCGCCGAGGATTTGCTTGTGGAGATCGCCAAGCTTCCTGATGTGGGGCTTTCTTATGTGGTTGGGGGACGCCGTGACCAGATCCGCGTTGAGCCTGATCCCGAACGCCTGTCGCTCTATGGTATTACCCTTGATCAGCTGATCGGCAAAATAAAGGCAGCCAATCGCTCGTTTCTGGCTGGCAATATTTTCGACAATAACAAGAACCTGCCAGTGGTTGCAGGGCAGACCCTGAGCGGCGTTCCTGATATCGGCCTGTTGCTGATGTCAACACGCAATGGCCGCCCGGTCTATGTGCGCGATATCGCCAAGGTGGTTATCGGCAGTGCTCCTGCCAAAAAATATGTCTGGCATTATGGTTTTGGCGGGCATGACGACAAAGGTGCCGATAAAGACCATGCCAGCGATGGCAAGGAGCATGGCAACGAAATGGTCAAGCGACCGGCCGTATCTATCGCCATCGCCAAACGGGCCGGGGCCAATGCTGTGCAAATTGGCCAAGACATACTGGCCCGCGTCGATCTGATGCGCGGGCGTTTGATTTCTCCAGAAGTCGAAGTGGTGGTGACCCGCAACTATGGTGAAACGGCCGATGAAAAAGCAGATGAGCTGTTGTTTCATTTGGGACTAGCGACCATTTCCATCGTACTGCTGGTTGGCTTTGTGATTGGTTGGCGTGAGGGCGGGGTGGTGATGGTGGTTATCCCAACAACCATTCTCTTGACGATGTTCGCCTCCTATATCATGGGCTACACTATCAACCGCGTGTCTTTGTTTGCGCTCATTTTCTCCATTGGTATTCTGGTGGATGACGCGATTGTGGTGATCGAGAATATTGCTCGTCATTGGGCGATGTCGGATGAGCGAGGGCGTCGAGAGGCGGCGATTGAAGCGGTGGCCGAGGTTGGTAATCCGACTATCATTGCCACCTTGACCGTTGTGGCAGCTTTGATGCCCATGTTGTTCGTGTCTGGTTTGATGGGTCCTTATATGAGCCCTATTCCAGCCAACGCCTCTTCCGCGATGATTTTCTCGTTCTTTGTAGCGATGATCCTGACGCCTTGGCTGATGATCAGATTTGCAGGCAAGGGAGACGAGTCTGCGCATGTCGAAGAGGCTGATGGCGGTGTTCTGGGGCGTATGTACGCGAAAGTCGCCAAACCTCTTCTGGTGACCCGTAGCGCTAGCTTGACCTTTATGATATTGGTGGCGACCGCGACCGTTCTTTCTGTGACGTTGTTTTACTTCAATGCGGTGACCGTCAAGCTGCTGCCGTTTGATAACAAGTCGGAGTTTCAGATTATTGCTGATCTGCCCGAGGGATCAACAGTTGAAGAAACAGACCGCGTATTGTCACTGGCGGCACAAAAGCTCAAAAATATCCCTGAGCTATCCTCCATTCAGTCTTATGCCGGAACCGCTGCACCTTTCAACTTCAACGGCCTGGTGCGTCATTACTATTTGCGCAAGGCCGCCCATATGGGTGATTTGCAAATCAATCTGACCGCCAAGCATCACCGCGATCGCACCAGCCATGAAATAGCGTTGCAAGCACGTGAATTGTTGAAAGATCTACCGGTTTCCAAAGGCACATCGATCAAGCTGGTGGAGGTGCCCCCTGGGCCTCCGGTCATGGCGACATTGTTGGCGGAAGTTTATGGTCCCGACCCCAAAACCCGCCGAGTCGTCTCTCGTGAGCTACGCGGTATTTTTGACAAGATCCCGTTTATTGTCGACGCCGATGACAGCTTTGGTATTCAAGCCGAGCGCGTGCGACTTGAAATCGATCAGAACAATCTTGAATTTCATCATGTCAATGAGACTGATGTCTATAACACTATTCAGTTTTACCTGCATGGCGTAACGGTGGGCTATTCTCACAAGGGTGAGGGGCGCCATCCCGTCGAAATTCTCGTGAAAGTTCCCAATAAGGACTTGTCGCTTTCATTGCGCACTTTGTCGACACCGGTGCCAGCCAATGCGCTGCCGGGCGCGCGTTCCGTCGTTGAACTTGGAGATGTCGTGAAACTGCACCGTGAAAAGGGGTCGTTTCCCATTTTCCGCCACAATAGTCGCAACGCTGAAATGGTGCTGGCCGAGCTGGCCGGTGAATATGAAGCACCGGTTTATGCTATGCTGGAAGTTGCCAAAGCCATCGATGCCCACGATTGGAAAGATTTGCCCAAACCGACCATCAGCTATTATGGGCAGCCAACAGATGAGAGCAAATCAACCTTGTTGTGGGATGGCGAGTGGGAAGTCACTTATGTGACTTTTCGTGATATGGGCGCCGCGTTCATAGTGGCGTTGATTGGCATTTATTTCCTTGTGGTCATTCAGTTCGGCTCGTTCAAACTGCCAATCGTCATTTTGCTGCCAGTGCCTTTGACCCTGATCGGTATTATGCTTGGCCACTGGATGTTCAGCGCACCGTTTACCGCCACTTCAATGATTGGCTTTATTGCACTGGCCGGGATTATCGTGCGTAACTCGATTTTGTTAGTGGACTTTATCCGTAACTCGGATTGTACGGATTGCGCCATGCGTGATGTGCTGGTGCAGGCGGGCGCTATTCGTTTCAAGCCAATTTTGTTGACCGCCGTTGCCGCGATGATTGGCGCCGCGGTTATCCTGTTCGATCCTATTTTCCAAGGTCTTGCTATCTCGCTCCTGTTTGGCCTCATCTCATCAACTCTGCTTACCGTGTTGGTTATTCCAGCCGTCTATGTGATCATGCGAGACGATGGCCGTGCATTCGGTTATATGGGTGAAAAAGAGCGGGCCGATGTCGAGGGCTAAAGCAATAGCTCTTGTGGATTGCGTTGGCGCGTCAAGCCTCAAGCGATCAAGGAAAACCTGTAAGACAATAAAGCCACCAGCCAGTAGAACGGGCGCAGGTCCTGCGCTACTCCATGCTGGCGCTTAACCCTGAGAACGACGGTGGCAGATCAAAATCGCAGCAGTGGCTGTATGGAAAGCTAAACTTTCTGTTTCGCCCCTTCAACATTGAAACGCAACATCCGTACACGTCTTTGAAAATACCTCATATGGGGTTTTGTAGTCGAGACATTTTCTGGGTCGTCTGTTCAGTCTGTCTTCAATCGTCTGAATTTCGACCTGGGTCAGCTTAGCAAAATCAGTTCCTTTTGGAAAATAATGTCGAACGAGCCCGTTGGTATGCTCATTGAAGTAATTGTTCAAGCTCTTCAATGGTCTGGTTCAATTCATTCTCAAATGAACGTTTTGTTCCTATTTTTTGTGATGCGCCCTGCCCAAGCTTTGTTTCCTTCAATAATGTTTTGGTTATAAAATAGTTGGTTTTTTTTATACTATGCCAATAGACAGAAATTGACTATTGGCGAACTGTACTAATAAAAAAAAATTAGCCCGAGTGTGCGTCAATTGTCTACTGTCAGAACTGATAGTTGACGCTATGCGCGAAAAATGCTAGCTAGCGTTCCGGGCGAAATATTTTATGAGATATTGATTAGTCTTAGCACCACGGCTTTTGCGCCTTGCCGCCCGCTTTCTTGCCTTGTGAGACAGCCAGCGTTCATCTTTGTGGCTTTCCAGAATAAAGGTCTTGTCAACTTCCGCAATTTCCACAAGATATTGATCTTTCGAATATTCTCTCGCCTGTAAAAGCCGATGTCGCCAGCGAAAAGAGGTGCTTTTATCAATATCCGTTTCCTTCACTCCATGCCTTGAGAGCTTCGATCAGTTTTTGAGCCTGTGCCGACGTCAATTCATCAACCAGCTCTCTCACACGCATCTTGAGTTTTCGATGATCCATGACGCATCCTCCTTGCTCAGATCAAGGATAACTCTCCTTCGTGGTCAAATCCTACACCTAACGCTACAGAGCCATGATATTTGTGTGCTTTGCGAATCCCTCTCATTGACATTTGTAACCCTGCGGGCAATCCTTTGCTGGATTAACTTTACCTGCGGGGATCTCAAAAATGGAATTCTGGACACAGTTGGATGATCCCGCGATATGGGCGTCGCTTTTAACATTGACGGCGCTGGAAATCGTCCTTGGTATCGATAATGTAGTGTTTGTCTCGCTGGTTGTTTCACGCCTAAAAAAGGGCGTGCAAAAGGGGGCGCGTCAGTTTGGTTTGATGCTGGCATTCGTCATGCGTATTGCCATGCTGTTTGGTATTACCTGGGTTATCGGGCTGAAAGAAAATGTATTCACTGTTCTGGGGCATGGCTTCTCATGGAAGGATATTATCCTTATCGTTGGAGGTCTGTTTTTGATCGTCAAGGCGACACAGGAAATTCATACCGATATAGAAGGCACCCCAGAGCAGCAAGCGGGCCCCAAGGCCTCAGATGTATTTGTCATGGTCATCGTGCAAATCGCCGTCATTGATCTTATTTTTTCCATCGATAGTATTGTCACAGCAGTTGGTATGGCTGAACATGTCGAGGTGATGGTGGCCGCTGTGTTGATCTCCATGATCGTCATGTATATCGCCTCTGGCACCATTGCCCATTTCATTCAGGAACATCCAACCACCAAAATGCTGGCCTTGTCGTTCCTGTTCATGATTGGCACGGCGCTGATCGCGGATGGTTTGGGGTTTCATATCCCACGCGGTTATATTTACTTCGCCATGGCCTTCTCCGCACTTGTGGAGATGTTCAACGTGTTTGCCAAGAACCGGCGCAAAAAGAACGAGCCGGCTGCTTAGGTCATAAACTCATCAAGGACATTATTGATGGCGCAAAAGGAAGATAATCCCATTGGGGATGGCGCGGCGGCGCGCCATGCATCCGATGATGAGGACCAGCCTGAATTGGCAATTACGCCATTACTGCAAGCGCGTCCAAGACGCGTGTTGTTGATGTTCAGCCTGTTTCTTGCTGCATTCTTGGTGTTGGCAGGGCGGCTCGTGTACTTTGGTCTGCAGCATCATGAAGACCTGCGCCTAAAAGCCAGTGCGCAGACCAGGCAGGCGCAAGATCGCCCCGAAATTCATGACCGGCGCGGGCAGGTTCTGGCGTTGGACGTGCCCACCAGTTCGCTGTATGCCGACCCGCAAATACTCCTCGATATTGATGAAACAGCGGAAAAACTTGGCACGGTTTTGTCTGACCTTGATCAAGAACAGGTACGCAAAAACCTTGATACCAAGCGCCGTTTTGTTTGGTTGCAGCGCTATTTGACACCCGATCAGCGCAAGGCGGTGTTTGATCTGGGGTTGCCGGGGTTGTATTTTTTACGCGAGCCAAAGCGCTTTTATCCGCTTGGGAGTCAAATCGCTCATGTCATTGGTACGGTTGATAACGACAATAAGGGCTTGTCGGGCATTGAGCGCTTTATCGACAAGCGCAGGGCGGAAAAACCCGGTGGCAATGAGCAGCTTTCTCCTGTGCAATTATCAATCGATTTACGGGTGCAGCATGTGGTGGTGAACGAGCTGCAAAAGGCCCTTAGTCTCTACAAGGCAAAGGCTGGGGCGGTGCTTGTTCTTGATATACGTTCGGGCGAAGTCATGGCGCTTGCGTCCTTGCCATCGTTTGATCCTCAAAAACGCCTGCAAGCTCAAAAATCAGATCGGCTCAATCGGGCCATGCGCGGCGTCTATGAGCTGGGCTCGGTCTTGAAGGCCTTTACGGTTGCCATGGGGCTCGATGAAGGTGCGGTGCAAGAAGAGGAACGAATTGACGTGGCGACACCCCTCAAGCTTGGGCGCTTTGTCATCAAGGATCATCACAAGACAAAGGATGGCACCATGTCGGTGCGCGAGATTTTCACCAATTCCTCAAATGTGGGAGCCGCAAGGATCGCCCGTAAAACCGGTGTCGATCAGCACCGGGCCTTTTTGTCTCGTCTGCAATTGCTTAACCGCTTGCGGACGCAGGCGGGAAGCGCTGGACTGCCCTTGCAACCGGCGACATGGCATCTGGCCGACAGCCTGTCGGTTGCCTATGGCTATGGTCTGTCGGTGTCGCCTTTGCAATTGGCCGCTTCGGCCACGGCATTGTTTAATGGGGGTAATCTGGTGCGGCCAAGTTTTTTACGTGCGGATGAAAGCCAACCCGTGCCATCGGGTATCCCGGTTTTGAAATCTTCAACAAGCCGTTTTATGCGCGAGGTCATGCGCGCCAATGTACAAAAAGGCACGGGGCGGGCTGCCGACATCGTTGGCTATCGGGTCGGCGGTAAAACGGGAACCGCACGCAAAGCAAAAAAGGGCGGCTACGGCAAAGAGCTTTTGACAAGTTTTATGGGCATCTTTCCAATCGAATCACCGCGCTTTTTGACCTATGTAATGCTAGACGAACCGCAAAAAGTGCAAGCGACAAGGGAGCAGAACTCGGCGTCCAGCAATGCAGCTCCGGTCACAGGACGCATTATTTTGCGCATTGCACCGCTTTTGGGGGTAAATCCCATCCTTCCCACAAAAAAGGACGATAACTGATTTGACGGCGGTTGGTAGAGCAGCCTAAGAACAATTCAAACCTTCGATGAACAAAGAGCCAATCGGCCTGCTGGATGTTTGATGAAAACCATAACAAAAACATTAGGACAACTTGCTGGCACTGTGCTCATTTCTGGTGATGAAAAAACCATGATTACCGGTCTTTCATGCAATAGCCGAACGGTCGAAACTGGCTATTTGTTCGCAGCATTGCCCGGCACGACGGTGGATGGAGCAAAATTCATCGATAATGCGCTGGAAAATGGAGCAGCTGCGATCCTGCTGCATGAGGATGTAGCGCGAGATCATATCAATGTACCCTGCATTGTGTCTGCCGATCCTCGCAAGGATACTGCCTTTGTCGCAGCGCAATTTTTTGAACAACAACCCGCCCATATCGTTGCCGTCACGGGCACCAATGGCAAGACATCGGTGGTCTCATTTGTGCAGCAGGTCTGGCAGGCCATGGGGATCAAAGGTGCTTCGCTTGGCACGGTAGGTATTCAGGCTGGAGATCAGTACTGGCCTTTGTCTCACACAACGCCGGACCCCATTGAACTACACGAAAAACTCGCCATTCTGGTGGATGAGGGGATTACCCATCTGGCTATTGAAGCTTCCAGTCATGGCCTGGAGCAGCGCCGCCTTGAGGCAGTGAATATTGACGTTGCCGCTTTTACAAATATCACCCAGGACCATCTGGATTATCATGGCTCGATGGAAGAATATTTTGCACAAAAGCTGCGTCTGTTTAGTGAGCTGTTACCTGATGGTGCCAGCGTTGTGGTTGATGCTGATATAGCTGGATCAAGTGACGTCATCGATATTGCAAAACAGCGTGGTTTTAAGGTGTTGAGCGTTGGTCACAAGGGTGAGACTCTAAAGCTCATCAAACTCGGTCTTACAGGCTATGGGCAAGAATTGCTTATTAAAGCGGGCGACGAAAATGAAACGAAAATCAATTCCGATCTGATCGGTGATTTTCAGGCTTCAAATCTGCTGGTTGCCGCAGGACTTTGCATAGCAGTTGGTGCTAATTGGCGCGAGATAAGCAGGGCTCTTGGCGGGCTGCAAGGCGCCAAGGGGCGCATGGAAATCGTTGGAGAGACAGCTTTGGGCGTGCCTGTGATTGTCGATTATGCGCATACGCCTGATGCGCTGAAAAACGCCATGCTGGCTCTCAAACCCATCAGCAAAGGCGGGCGCATTCATGTGGTATTTGGCTGCGGTGGTGATCGTGACAAGGGCAAGCGTCCCTTGATGGGCGCAATTGCGCAAAAACATGCCGATATAGTCTATGTCACAGATGATAATCCGCGCTCGGAAGACCCAGCTAGTATCCGCACTGAAATTTTGGCAGCGGCACCAGACGCTATCGAGATTGGCGACCGCCAAAGCGCCATTAATGAAGCGGTTAGACATTTGCAGGCGGGCGATATTTTGCTTGTCGCTGGCAAGGGGCATGAAGAAGGGCAAAAAGTCGGTCATGAGGTGTTGCCGTTTCTTGATCACACCGCTGTTGCCAAAGCTCTTGCGTTGCTGGATGGGGAGAATATCACATGAGTCAGCCCCCTTTATGGAGCGTACAAGAACTCTTATCGGCAACAGGCGGTATGCTCGATCAGGATGGGTCTGTTGGACCGGTTACAGGTATTTCTATTGATACCCGGACCATTGAAGCAGGCGATTTGTTCGTGGCGCTTGTGGATGTGCGTGATGGCCATGATTTCGTGACAGTAGCTTTTGCAAACGGCGCCGCGATGGCGCTTGTCTCAAGCACCTATCAAGAGAATAGCGAAGATGGTCCTTTGTTGCGGGTCAATGATCCCCTTGTAGCGCTGGAGAAAATGGCCAGCGCAGCACGCGCACGCCTCGCTGAAACCGCAAAGGTGATCGCCGTGACAGGCAGTGCGGGCAAGACCACAACCAAAGAAATGCTGCGTATCAGCTTGGCTCATATAGGTAAGGTACATGCCGCTGAAAAATCATATAATAATCATTGGGGAGTGCCGCTGACTTTGGCACGTATGCCCTGCGACACCAATTTTGCTGTCATTGAAATCGGTATGAATCACGCTGGAGAAATCGGCCCTTTGAGTAAAATGACCAGCCCTCATATTGCGGTCATCACCAGTGTGTTGCCGGTGCATCTGGGTCATTTTTCGGGCATTGAAGCGATAGCGAAAGCCAAGGCAGAAATCTTTGAGGGGCTGGATTGCAGCGGTTGTGCGGTTATTCCGCGGGACGCTTCGCAATTTGAGATTCTGGCGAGCAGCGCAAACGGCAAGGTCGCTGATCGGGTTGCAAGCTTTGGCGAACATCCGGGCGCGCAAATCAGGATTGAGCAAATCACACTTCGCGCTACAGGTTCCACCGTTGTATTATGTGTGAACGGTCAGGACATGTTGAGCTATGAAGTCGGATTGCGTGGTCGTCACAATGTTCAAAATAGCGCGGCTTGTCTGACTGCTTGGCATTGGGCGGTGACGGGGGTAGCCGCGCCAGATGCGCAAACAAATGGTTTGTCGGACGCCTTGCTGGCACTGGCGACCATGGAAATGGATCCAGGCGGGCGTGGACAGGTATTTGAGCTTGGCAATGAACGCCTTGACTGTTTGACGCTGATTGATGAAAGTTACAACGCTAATCCGGCTTCAATGCGTGCGGCATTGGAAAATTTATCACTTTATCCGCCTGATCGACGCAAAGTCGCCGTGATCGGTGATATGTTGGAGCTTGGGGACGGCGCCGATGATCTGCATGCAGCCCTTATTGATCCTTTGCAAAAAGCGGGGATTGATGTGGTGTTTGCCTGTGGCTCGCATATGAAAGTGCTATATGACAAATTACCGGAGCGAATGCGCGGGGGGTTTGCGCAAAATTCTGAAGACTTGAAACCGGTATTGCTGGGCGCGCTGCAAACGCTCGACATCGTCATGATAAAAGGTTCGAATGGCAGCAAGCTGGCCTTGCTGGTTCGGGCTGTGAAAATCGATCTATCCCCCTAAGGGATGTTGAATAGCTAAATAGTGAGGGCAGTGCTCTCAACCATACAGGCAACAGGACGTGAAACATGCTCTATTATTTGATCCAGTTCAGTGACCAGTTCGGTGCTTTGAATGTTTTTCGTTACATCACTTTTCGTACCGGTGGCGCGATCATGACGGC
This sequence comes from bacterium, assembly GCA_024228495.1. Classification (GTDB taxonomy): domain Bacteria; phylum Pseudomonadota; class Alphaproteobacteria; order Rhizobiales; family JAKIUO01; genus JAKIUO01. Next base: position 28,982 of record JAAETJ010000282.1, read on the forward strand.
AATGGTGTTCATGTTTATTTTTGGCCCCGGGCTCATCACCGCTCTGCGGGTGCGCCAGGGCAAGGGCCAGCCGATCCGTGAAGATGGCCCGGCCTCGCATCTGCTGGAGAAGCAGGGCACGCCCACCATGGGCGGGGTGATGATTTTGATGGCCTGGTCAACGGCAACGCTGCTTTGGGCCAATCTGACCAATCACTATGTGTGGATTGTTTTCTGGGTGACCATGCTGTTTGGCATGGTTGGATTTTATGATGATTTTCTGAAAGTTTCTCGTCAGGATCATCTCGGGTTTCCCGGTAGAATTCGTCTGTTGTTGGAAGTTGTGATCGCGGGGATCGCGACTTATTTGGTGATGGCGCTAGGCAAAGAGCCGTTTGCCTCTTCTTTGACTATACCTTTTTTTAAAGATACGCTGATTTATCTAGGACCGTTCTTTATAGTCGTCGGGATATTGGTGATTATCGGATCAGGCAATGCTGTTAATCTCACCGATGGGTTGGATGGGCTGGCGATTGTACCGGTGATGATCGCGACATGCACATTCGGGCTTATCGCCTACCTCGTGGGCAATGTGAACTTTTCGGAATATTTGCAGATCCATTATGTGCCGGGAACCGGTGAACTGGCCGTCATATGTGGGGCTTTGCTTGGCGCGGGGTTGGGCTTTTTGTGGTTTAATGCGCCCCCTGCGATGATTTTCATGGGAGACACTGGCTCATTGGCGCTGGGTGGAATGCTGGGGTCGATCGCGCTTATTACCAAGCACGAGTTGGTGCTGGCGATTGTCGGCGGCCTGTTTGTGCTGGAGGCTGTGTCGGTGATTGTGCAGGTTGCCTCTTACAAGATGACCGGCAAACGAGTGTTCCGCATGGCGCCCCTGCATCATCATTTTGAGCAAAAGGGCTGGAAAGAGCCAACCATCGTCATTCGCTTTTGGATTATATCTGTGGTGCTGGCTCTTATTGGTCTAGCCACACTGAAATTGCGGTAATTTTTATGATCCCTGTGACACAATATAACGGTCATGCTGTCGCGGTTCTTGGTCTTGGCCGCTCTGGCCTGAGCGCGGCGCGAGCGCTAAAGGCTGGCGGTGCGACACCTGTGTGCTGGGACGATAATGAAGACAGCCTGAGCGCTGCCGAAGCCGAAGGTTTTTTGATCGCCAATCTTCATTCAAAGACGACATGGCGTGAGCATGAATTTGCGGCTCTCATTCTATCTCCCGGTATTCCTCATCTTTATCCCGAGCCCAATCCAATCGTAAAACTGGCCTGGGGTCATGGGGTGCCAGTCGACAATGATGTGGGTCTATTTTTCTCTCTTTTTACCGGTCACTGGAATAGTCTTGAGACTGAGGATGAGCCCTGGCCGGAATGTGTTGCCGTTACCGGCTCCAACGGTAAATCGACCACCACGGCGCTCGTCGCTCATATTTTGCAAGCGGCAGGAAAAAACGTCGAGATGGGGGGCAATATCGGGCGCGGCGTCCTCGATCTGGAGCCGCCCTCAAAAGGCGTGATATATGTGCTTGAGCTGTCATCCTATCAGACTGAACTGGCCCGCACCCTGTCTCCCTCTATTGCTGTTTTTCTCAACTTTTCACCAGACCATTTCGATCGTCACGGCGGGCGTGGAGGGTATTTCGCTGCCAAGAAACGCCTGTTCGAGAAGAGCGGTATCGACCGGATGATTATCGGAATTGATGAACCAGAAGGGTGCTTTCTGGCCAATCAGTTGCGTCAGGATGCTGATGAAGGACATCCGGTCACGGCTATGTCGGTGACAAAGTCTTTGCGAGGACGGGGATGGTCATTTTTTGCGCAAGAAGATCAAATCATTGAATGGGCTGGAGGGAAAGAACTGGCCCGCATCAAATTCGCAGATATGCCCGCCCTCAAGGGCTTGCATAATCAGCAAAATGCCTGCGCGGCCTTTGCTGTGTGCAAATCTCTTGGGTTGACCACTGACGAAATCAGCACTGGATTAAAAACATTCTCTGGTCTGAAACATCGTATGGAGTACGTGGGACGACTTGGCACCATCAGTTTTGTCAATGATAGCAAAGCAACCAATGTCGAAAGTGCAGCCAAGGCTCTTGGAGCTTATCAAAATATCTATTGGATTGCCGGTGGGCAAGGCAAGGAAGGGGGGCTTGATGGGCTCAAGGGCGATATTTCCAATGTCAAAAAAGCCTATCTGATTGGCCAATCCGCATTCGAATTTTCTCGCTTGCTTGGGGATACCCCCCATGAAATTGCGCAGACTCTTGAGTGCGCCATAACACTAGCACTACAAGACGCCGATGCGGACGAGCAGGCGTCCGTTATCCTGCTTGCACCAGCTTGCGCCAGTTTTGATCAGTTTCCAAGTTTTGAACATCGGGGTGACACGTTTTGCGATCAGGTACTGGCATTGATTAACAAGGATATGAGATGAGGATCAGCCGGGCAGAGCGGTCAGTCATTGGAGACTGGTGGTACAGTCTTGATACAAGCTTGCTTCTGGCTCTTGCTCTGCTGCTGGCGGCGGGTCTTTTGGCATCTCTTGCTGCCAGTCCACCGGTTGCCTTGCGCCTTGAACTTGAACCATTCTTTTTTGTTAAACGCCACGCCACAATGTTGGTGCTGGCATTTTTTGTGCTGATCATCACTTCAATGCTGACAGTACGCACTATGATGGCTCTGGTCATATTGCTGTTTGCTGGCACATTTATCCTTCTTGTCTTGATCCCCTTTATTGGAGCCAGCGCCAAGGGGGCGCGTCGCTGGATCGAGGTCGGCGGACTTTCCCTGCAACCCTCTGAATTCATCAAGCCAGCATTTGTGCTGGTCACAGCATATTTATTCACCATGGCCCAGCAAAGTGCCGACAAACGCTGGTTGCTGACCTCGCTTGGCCTGTTCGCATTGGTGCTTGCGACCCTTGTGGCTCAGCCCGACTATGGGCAAAGCATACTGCTCGCATTGATCTGGGCGGGATTATTTTTTCTGGCGGGGATGCCGTGGCTCTGGATGTGGTTGTTTGGGGGACTGGGTGTCGGTGGTCTTGGTGCCGCTTATTTTTTTGTGCCTCATGTGGGAAAGCGTATTGACCGGTTCCTTGATCCTGCTGGCGGTGATAATTATCAGGTGGGATACGCCTTACGCTCTTTCATTGAAGGGGGGTGGTTGGGGCGCGGACCGGGCGAGGGGGTGATCAAGCATGTTTTACCTGACGCTCATTCAGATTATATTTTCGCGGTCCTGGCCGAAGAGTTCGGATTATTGGCCTGCGCTGGCCTCTTATGTGTTTTTGCATTTGTGGTGATGCGGGGCCTGGCTCATGCGCATCAAGACCAAGATCCGTTTCGCAAGCTTGCGCTGGCGGGATTGATGCTGGCATTTGGCTTACAAGTGGTGCTTAATCTTGGCATCAATATGGGGTTATTACCGGCCAAAGGCATGACATTGCCGCTTATTTCTTATGGTGGATCGTCACTTTTGGCAGTGGCGATGGCGATGGGGCTTGCTCTGGGGCTGTCGCGGCGTCATCGTGGGGAAGCACGATTCGAACGTACCCTGGTGGGGATGCGCAATGAAGGAGGGGATGTGTGACAAAATCGATCATGGTCACTGCTGGCGGTACCGGTGGGCATTTGTTCCCGGCTTTTTCGTTGGCGCAAGAGCTAAGACTGCGGGGTTATGAGATCGACCTCATCACCGATATGCGTGGTGACCGCTATGGCTCTGATTTTCCGGCCCGCGAAATCTATCAGGTGCCAGCGGGCACCATCACCGCTAAAAATCCTTTGTCCATTGCCAAAGCGGTTATGAAGCTGGTCAAGGGCACCATGATGGCGCGTTCCATTCTCAAAAAGATCAAGCCCGCTTGTATCGTTGGTTTTGGTGGCTATCCAACCGTTCCTCCGGTCTTTGCTGCCAAATCTCTTGGTATCCCGGCCATCTTGCATGAGCAAAATGCCGTCATGGGGCGGGCTAATCGCATGTTGGCGGGCAAGAGCAAAGCGATTGCCCTGTCGTTTGAGCAAACCATTTATGTTGAGGGAGAGCTTGCAAACAAGGCGCGACATACGGGCAATCCAGTTCGCGATGTGGTGATCGAGAATGCCATTATTCCTTATCCTGCTTTGAGCTCGGGTGGGCCGTTCAATCTGCTGGTGTTTGGAGGCTCGCAAGGGGCGCGCTATTTTTCAGATCTCGTGCCACCAGCGATTGCCATGCTGCCTGATGAGATCAAGGCGCGGCTGAATATTGTGCAGCAATGCCGCGAAGAAGATATAGCGCGGGTCAATGAGGCCTATCGCCAGGCTGGTATCAGCTTTGAAATATCGCCTTTTTTCGGTAATCTGCCCGAAATTATGGCTCATTCTCATTTGGTGCTGGCGCGCTCGGGAGCCTCCAGCGTCACGGAGCTGGCGGTGATTGGCCGCCCCTCCATTCTCGTGCCATTGCCTCACGCGCTTGACAATGACCAGTTGCGCAACGCGGCCTTTTTGCAAGATGCGGGCGGCGCTATATGTGTTGAACAAAAGGATCTGGATGCGGAGCGTCTGGCAACGGATCTGGCGAAAATGGCTGCAGACCCTGAAATGTTGCAAAATGCGGCAATGGCAGCTAAGGGAGTTGGAAAGCCTGATGCCGTACAACGGCTTGGCGATCTGGTGGAAGAAGTGGCGGGTGGTGCTTAGGTTTGTCTCAAGGGACACAGCGCTTGCGAAGCTGCTGACTCGCTCGACTTTGAGGAATAAAAACAAATGAGAATGCCTACGGAACTTGGTCCCTTTCATATCGTCGGCATTGGCGGCATTGGCATGAGCGCTATTGCCCATATCATGTTGCAGCTGGGCTATGAGGTTCAAGGGTCGGACTTGAGTGACAGCATGAACCTGAAGCGCCTCAATGAGATGGGGGCCAGGACATTTGTCGGCCATGCACCGGAAAATATCGATAATGCAGGATGCGTGGTGATTTCCTCTGCGGTGAAGCCAGGTAACCCTGAACGCGACGAAGCTTTAAAGCGCGGTGTGCCCGTCATTCGCCGCGTTGAAGTGCTCACCGAGCTGATGCGCCATTATGCGACCATTTCAGTGACAGGCACCCACGGTAAAACCACCATTACCTCATTGACCGCTCATGTGTTGGTTGAAGGCGGTATTGATCCAACAGTGATCACCGGCGGTATCGTCAATGATTGGGGTTCCAATGCTCGCTACGGCAAGGGTAACTGGATGGTGGTGGAAGCTGACGAGTCGGATGGTACCTTCCTCAAGCTGCCCACGCAGGTTGGCATTATCAGCAATATCGATCCCGAACATCTCGATCACTATGGTGATTTTGATACTTTGAAAGGGGCCTTTGCGACCTTTGTTGGCAATATCCCTTTTTATGGGCTGGTGGTGGCAGGTATCGACAATGAGCATGTTTACGAAATTGCCGAGAGTTATCGTGGTTCAATGAATCGGCGTCATCTATTAACCTATGGCGAGCATGAGGACGCAGATTTGCGGCTGGAAAACCTGCATGGTGCGGATGGTTTTGCCGTGTTTGATGTGGCGCTTGGCAAGCGGATCAAGGGTGGTGAGCGACGCATTGAAGGGCTGAAACTGCCTCTCCCTGGAGTTCACAATGCCAGCAATGCACTGGCCAGTATGGCGGTAGCGCTCGAACTTGGCATGTCAGATGAAAAAATCGCCGCCGCATTTGAAAATTTTGGCGGTATCTTTCGGCGTTTCACCCGCGCAGGCGTTTGGAACAAGGTGGCGATTTTTGATGATTATGCCCATCATCCCGTTGAAATAAGCAATGTTCTGAAGGCGGCCAAAAGCATCACGAAGGGGCGCGTCATTGCGGTCAAGCAACCTCATCGTTATACCCGTGTTGCGGATCTGTTTGACGAATTTGCCGATTGTTTTGCGGAAGCGGACGAAGTCATTATGGCACCGATATATGAAGCTGGAGAAAGCCCCGTAGAGGGTGTTACTCACAAGATGTTGGCGCAGGCCATCGTTAAAACCGGGCATCGAAACGTATCTACGATCGAGGGTCAGGAAGAATTAACCGCAAAGATTGGGCAAATGGTTGAGCCCGGTGATCTGGTGATTTGCCTTGGAGCTGGAGATATCAGCCAATGGGCGCATGCACTGCCGGCCAATCTTACCAAGGCCTTTTCCGACCAAGCTGAACCATCAGGGACCGGATCTTCAGTGGTGGAGAGCACCTGATCATGAGCTTTGAAAATATTCTTGATGAGATCGCCGCACTGGTTCCCGATTTGCGTGGACGTTTGCGCGCCAATGAGAGCCTTGCTCCCATTACCTGGTTTCGGGTCGGTGGGCCAGCACAACTGTTTTTTAGCCCAATGGATGAGGAGGACCTGGCTTATTTTCTGGTGAATATCCCCTCTGAATTACCAGTCACAGTGATCGGCCTTGGGTCCAATTTGATTATCCGCGATGGTGGTGTCAAGGGCGTGGTTATTCGGCTGGGACGGGGCTTTGGCGATATGTCGGTGCCTGAAGACCAGCATTTGCGGGTCGGAACCATTGTGCCTGATATTCGCCTTGCTATGCGGGCCGCTGATGAGGGCATTGCCGGGCTGGAATTTTATCGTGGCATCCCGGGCAGTGTTGGTGGTGCCTTGCGTATGAATGCCGGTGCACACGGTGGCGAAACCAAGGATTTTCTGGTCGAAGCGCGAGCCGTTGACCGTAATGGCACGCTGCATGTTCTCAAAAACAAGGATATGGGTTATAGCTATCGTCATTGTAGTGTGCCAGATGACTATATATTTACGAGTGTCCTTTATGCTGGCGAGCATGGTGAACCAGATGCATTACGCGCCTTGATGAAGGGTGTGGTGGACTATCGGGAAGAAAAGCAGCCTGTTAAAGCCCGTACCGGGGGGTCGACCTTCAAGAACCCCGATGGTCATAGTGCCTGGAAGCTGGTCGATGAAGCGGGTTGCCGTGGATTGCGCGTCAATGGCGTGCATGTATCGCAAAAGCACTGCAATTTTCTCATCAATGATGAGGAGGCAACAGCGGCAGATATAGAATTGCTTGGCGAAACTGTGCGCCAGAGAGTATTTGAAAATAGTGGCATAAAGCTGCATTGGGAGATTAGGCGGCTTGGTATGACGCTTGATGGGGATGAGGTCATACCAACGTTAAGTTAAACAATAAAGCGCCATACAATAAGGAACTGAACCAATGATGAACGCCCTTCTTATCTTGCTCCCCGTTTTAATCGGCCTTGCGCTCATTGCCGCCGCCGCCTGGGAATTCATGACATGGCGTTCGCGTTTCGCGAACTGGTCCAGCGGCATGGCGACCTCACTTGGCGCTGTAAAAGTGCGCGGTGATGTGGGGCCACATCTGGCCTATGAATATAATATTGATGGCACCCAATATGAGGGGCGCTCAAGTTATATGAAGGATAATGTTCCTGATAAAGGTGAAAGCGTTCGCATTTATTATGATCCCTCCGATCCAAATAATTCCGAGTGGTATGATGGCGGCATGCATAATTTCTTTATGGTCGGGGCTGGCGTGATCGGTATTTTGATTCTCTGGCTGGCTCTTGGATAGATATTTGGGATCTTGATCCTGAAAATTTTGCGCAAATAAAACTGGTGGGATGATGCCTGAACAAGCTGGGCCGGAGAAATACAGCCATGTTGCTGTGCTGATGGGGGGGCTCTCTTCAGAGCGAGAGGTCTCTTTATCATCAGGGAAAGCTGTTGCCGTAGCACTTGAGGGCGAGGGCTACAAGGTTTCAAAGATTGATGTTGGACCTGATCTGGCCGAGCAGCTCACACAAATTGCCCCAGATGTATGTTTTAATGCCCTGCATGGAAAATGGGGGGAGGATGGCTGCGTGCAAGGGGTGCTGGAACTTCTCAAAATTCCCTATACCCATTCAGGCGTGATGGCCTCGTCGGTTGCAATGAACAAGGATTTGACCAAGACCATTCTGGCCAATGCCGGTATTCCTGTCGCTGATAGCAAGACCGTCAGCCGCAAGGAAGCGGCTCGCGGTCATGTGATAAAACCTCCCTATGTTCTGAAACCAGTTTGCGATGGTTCATCGGTAGGTATATTTATGGTGCTGGGCGAACTGGCTCTTCCTGGTGCGCGTATCCTCGAAACTGGCCATGAAGACGATAAACTGATGGCAGAGCGCTATATTGAAGGGCGTGAGTTGACCTGCGCGGTGCGCGACGACGAGGCATTTTGTGTCACGGAAATTCTACCTGCTGATGGTTTCGAGTTTTATGACTATGATTCCAAATATGTCGAGGGCGGCTCAAAACATGTTCTGCCTGCGCAAATTTCACCAGATATTAACCTGCTCGTAGAATCATACTCGCGACTGGCTCATAAAGTGCTGGGTTGTCGCGGCATCAGCCGCACGGATTTTATTTATGATGAGCGGCTTGGCAAAGACAAAGGATTGTTTTGTCTGGAAATTAATACTCAGCCCGGCATGACCTCAACATCTTTGGCCCCTGAACAGGCGGTTCATAGCGGACTAACATTTGGAGAGCTGGTTCATTGGCTCGTGGAGGATGCTTCTTGCGATCGTTGACGATCTTGTCTGACACCGTCAACTCCTCGAAGGGGGAGGGTAAGAAAACATGTCAAGACGACGACCTGGCAAACGTTAACCTCATTTCCCCAAAACTCCCACAATCGCGAGGCTTTGGCCTGCTTGTCGCCAGTATGCTGGCTATGTTTTTGGTCGGATTATCTTATGGCGGCTATTTCGAGCGGGTGCGCCTGTTGGCGTCCGACCTGGTTGAGACCTATTTTCTTAGCGCTGGCATTGTCTTACAGGAAATCCATATCAAGGGGCAGGTCAATCTGCGCGACGAGCAGATCGTCGCAGCGCTTGGTATCCGCTCCGGGCAGTCGCTATTTGGATTTGATGCCACGAAAGCTCAAAAACAACTTTCCATACTCGGGCAGGTCAAGTCTGCCCGTGTCATGCGGATGCTTCCTTCAAAACTGCTTGTCGAGATCAAGGAGCGCATGCCGCTCGCAAGATGGATGCATGACGGGCGTATTGACCTGATCGACAAGGATGGGGTTGTCTTGCGCACCCTGTCGAGCCTCGAACAATCAGATCATCCGCTGGTCGCTGGTGCAGGCGCTGACAAGAAAGCCTCGGCGCTGATCCGCATATTGTCAACGCATCGTGGCCTTGCGCAACATATGAAACTGGCCGAACGGGTCGGGCAGTACCGCTGGAACCTGCATGCCAAAAGTGGTGCGCTCATTAAACTGCCCCCTGTAGATTTGGCTCTTGGGGTGGCACGATTCGTATCGCTGCCTGATTGGCAAGCCTTATTGGCCCGTAAAAATCTGGTGGTTGATCTGCGCCAGACATCACAAGCTTTTATCAATGCGCAAGCTGCTACAAAAACACCTGTTTTATCCAGGTTTTAAGGGGGTATGATAATGAACACAGTTTCTCGTCCCCTTCGAGCCGGAACCATCCTGGCGGCCCTTGATATTGGTAATAGCAAGATTGGCTGCCTGATTGTTGAGCTTAGTGCGTCTTCCAATTCCCCTTATTGTCTTGCTAATGCGCGCGTGCTGGGGGTTGGTCACCAACGCTCTCAAGGTCTTAAGGGTGGTATTGTGCTGGACCCACGAGCTGTGGAGCACTCGATTCGCGGTGCCGTTGACAAGGCCGAGCGCCAGGCGGGTCGTTCGATTGATCAGCTCTATGTCTCCATGAACACGGGCCGTATCCGCTCGCAAAACTATGGCGTCATGCTGGAATTGGCCGGTTCAAAGGTCAAGACAACCCACGTCAACAAGCTTTTGCGCAAGGGTTGGGATCACGTTGCTCATTCTCCCCAAGCCATTTTGCATGCCAGAGCGACAGGTTTCGCCATTGATGGGGATATTGGCATTAAAAAACCCGAAGGATTTTCGGGGCGGAACCTGTTTGCCGACTTTCATGTCGTGAGCGCTGATCTGCGACCAGTGCGTGAGCTTTTATCCTGTGTCGAAGATTGCTATTTGTCGCCAATTTCCGTTGTTGCGGCTCCTTATGCCAGTGCTCTTGTGACCATGCGTGCTCGCGAGGCCAATGAGGGAGTTGCGGTTATTGACCTGGGAGGTGGTACCAGCTCGCTGGCTGTATTTACAGGCGGCGAGTTTATCTTTGTCAACTCCATCGCCAAGGGAGGCATTGCCATCAGCGCGGCGCTAGCTCGTCGTTTTGGCATGTCGTGGCGAGACGCCGAGCGGTTAAAACTTCATATCAGCAAGAAGTCTGAACACAGGCAGGACTATCCAAAAGGCGCAGAGCTGATCAAGCGCCAGCTTATAGGTATCTTCCTGCATCAAAAGAAAAAGATGATGCAGGCTGGCTTTGCGTTTGATGCGGCCAGAGTGATCGTGTTGACGGGCGGCGGTGCCTTGTACCATGACGCGCCGCGTCTTGCAGCAGAGGTGTTTGGTAAGCCGGTGCGGGTTGGGGTACCAGAAGCGGTGTCGGGTATGCCGCCCCAGCTTGTAAACCCGGCTTTTTCTGCTTTGTGGGGCATCATCTCGTCGCAAAACATCGCGCATGAGGAGTTGGCCACGCGCTTTGCATGGCCACTTGGTCAGCGCTCAGCTGGATCGCTGGCGCGTTTTGGCAATTGGTTGAGTCATCTGGCCGACTGATCTTATCAAGAATGCGGGGCAGAGCGATCTGCTACTATCATAAAAAAGCCAGAAAACAGCTTTTTGTTCATCAACCAGTAACCGTGATGTGGGCATAGTGGCGGATAGATAGTTACACTTTATCGTTAAAATAAAGAGATTTGTAAGCGTAATAGGAGTATGGACCGCGATGACGATCCATTTAAAAACCCCAGATCTTGAAGGTCTCACCCCCAAAATCGCTGTGATTGGTGTCGGGGGAGCTGGTGGCAACGCGGTTAACAATATGATCGCTGCAAAATTGCATGGCGTTAGCTTTATTGTTGCCAATACCGATGCTCAGGCCCTTGTTCATTCCAATGCCGAAACAAAAATCCAGCTTGGCGCATCTATCACCGAGGGACTTGGAGCTGGTTCCAAACCAGAAATTGGTGCGGCTGCTGCCGAAGAGAGCATCGAAGAAATACGTTCCCATCTTAAAGACCTGCACATGGTGTTCATCACCGCTGGCATGGGTGGTGGTACCGGTACTGGTGCGGCACCCGTTATTGCGGCTGCCGCGCGTGCCGAGGGGGTTTTGACTGTTGGCGTTGTTACCAAGCCGTTTCACTTTGAAGGTCAAAGGCGCATGCGCTCGGCTGAATTTGGCGTTGAGCTGCTTTTTGAACAGGTTGATACGCTGATCGTTATTCCCAATCAGAACTTGTTCCGGGTTGCCGTCATGAAGACGACCTTTTCCGAAGCGTTCGCAATGGCCGATCAAGTGTTGCATGATGGCATATCGTGCATCACCGATGTCATGGTCAAGGAAGGTATCATCAATCTTGATTTCGCCGATGTGAACCTTGTTATGCGTGATAGTGGCAAAGCTATGATGGGCACCGGTGATGCCGATGGCGAAAATCGAGGTCGTGAAGCAGCCGATGCGGCGATCAGCAATCCATTGCTTGATGATGTTTCCCTGCAAGGAGCTCATGGTTTGTTGGTATCGATCATTGGTGGCCATGATGACCTCACCCTTTATGAGGTCGATGAAGCAGCCAACCGCGTGCGCGAAGAAGTGGCGTCCAATGCCAATATTATTATCGGGACCGCTTTTGATGAGACCCTCGATGGTTCCATTAAGGTCTCGGTAGTGGCAACGGGGCTCGATGAAGCAGCGCAGAGGATGGCGTCAGCTAAACCACAACCCGAAACTGCTGGAGCCGCCGAGCCAGTCGCCAATGAGGGTAGCCTTCAGGACCGTCTTGGTTCGATCAATACCGCTCATGTCGCAAGCCCACCAGCGCCTCACCACCCTGGAGCGCTGGCAGATCCCCCCGTGTCCCCGATGTGCTATGAAGACCAAACGGCCCGTATGCCAACTATGGAAGACTTCCCACCAGTCGGGCAGGCTTTGTTGCGTGAGCGCGAGGAGGGTCATGTCAACCAGAATGTGACCCTGGGCCTAGCTGCCTACAAAGAGGGCGTTGGATTCCTTGATCGTCTCGCTGGCTTGCTCTCAGGGCGACGCGCGCAAGACATAGCAGATCAAACTGTTGCGCAACAGCCACAACCAAAAGTTCAATCTGCGCGTGGTTTGTTGAGCGGCTCAGCGGGTTCTATCGACCCTCATAGCAAGGGAGGGGCTCTTTCTTCTCAATCAATGAGTGCTAATCTAACTACTGAAGAAGATGAGGAAGTCACTGAATTTCCATCGTTTTTACGTAAATAATCCTGATTGTCGAAGGCGAAAACTGTTCGTCTGAAGTAAATTGCAAGAGTTATAATGCCACTGTTTCCCCGTGCCAAGGAGAAGCAGTGGCTTTGTTTGTTACACATTGCGTAACACAGCGTAAGAAAGCGTGATTTGGCCTTTATCAATGTCGTGCGTACTCTGCAAATCAAGGTTGGATCAAAAAGTGATTCGGTGTTGGATGAAAAAGCTAAGCGTGGGACCTCTGCAGTTTCTAGTCTAACATTCCAAATAATAGGAAACCTTTGCGTCGGGGAGTAGGAAAGAAAATTCCTGCCCAGGTTCAAAAAGGAAACGGGAAAAAATGACTCATAATATAATGAGCGTCCGGCAGACTACAATCAGGCATAATACGGTTTTAAAAGGCATTGGTGTTCATAGTGGATCGCCAGTCACGTTGCTTTTATCTCCGTCGGATACAGATACTGGTATCCAATTTGTCATTACCAAAAACGGTCAGACCATAGCCGAGATCAAGGCTGTGAGCGATGCCGTCAAGAATGTTACTCTTTGCACAATTATCGGAGATGAATATGGCGCGATTGTCGCGACAGTTGAACATCTCGTATCCGCCATTCGCGGACTGGGTATTGATAATATTGTTATAGAAATGGAAAGCGGCGAAGTGCCGATCATGGACGGTAGCGCTGGCCCGTTTGTTGATGTTCTGCTGGAAAGCGGCATTAAAGAGCAATTGGCACCTCGTCGTTATCTCAAAGTGTTGAAAACCGTTCAGGTCGAAGAAGATGGTGCTTACGCCGAACTGCGTCCTCATGATGGTTTCCATATCGATGTTACCATCGATTTTGAATCAGAAATGATCGGCAAACAGCAAATCGCTCTGGAAGTGACACCAGAAACTTATTCTGTGGATTTGGCAAGGGCCAGAACCTTTGGTTTCATGAAAGATGTTGAGCAGTTATGGGCGGCAGGTCGGGCACTTGGTGCCTCACTGGAAAACACTATTGCACTTGGTGATGACGAAATACTCAACCCTGAAGGGTTGCGTTATGCAAACGAATTTGTGCGCCATAAAGCCATGGATGCTGTTGGTGATCTGGCTTTGGCTGGTGCGCCATTGCTGGCATCGTATAAATCAGTATGCGGCGGTCACAGCCTGAACTTTAAGGCCGTTGAAACACTGCTGGCTGATACCAGCGCCTGGACCTATGTCGAAGCTCCGCGTTCTCGTCAATATGCTCATGCCGAAATGGGCCAGGGACTTGCTGCTGCAAATTTTGCCGCCATAAAGAATTGATTGTCCCCAATCAAGCAACTAAAGGCCCGTCTGTCATTATTTTGGCAGGCGGGTATTTTTTGCACCAGTTGGAAATTGTTTCGCAATAGACGAGAAAACGGGCATAAAAACAACATAATCCCTCGCACAATAACTCAGATATGGTAATTTTGTCGATGTCGACTGCTTCAGAAGCCCCAACTCAAGGGGGTTTCTTTCCGGGAGTTGTCGAAAAACTTGTGCCATGACGGTTTAAGTGTTTTCCATGAATAATTTTCGGGGCCTTTAAAAGACTTGAGGCAAAACAAAAATATGCTTAGCCTGCTTATTATGAAAATATTGAAGTTCAAAAAGCACCAACTACTCGTCTCTGGAATACTCCTTGGTATGAGTATTGCCTTGGCGGGCTGTGGTTCGTCATTGCCATCAATTGGCAACCTGTTGGAAGACAAGTCAGTGCCAGAGAACGTCACAGGTACACCTGAGGAACTTTATCGTCTTGGCGATGCTCGTTTGACGTCTGGCAATTATCCAGTGGCCGTGAAATATTTCGAGGAAGTTGATCGCCAGCATCCCTATTCGCCATTGGCAAGGCGTGCCATTGTGATGGCCTCTTTTGCCTATTATAAAGATGGTAAATATCCAGAAGCCATTGCTGGTGCCAAGCGCTATGTCACACTGCATCCCGGCACCAAAGAAGCGGCATTGGCGCAATATATCGTCTCCAGCTCATATTTTGACCGCATAAAAAATCCCAGCAATGACCAGACAGCAACCAAAAAGGCACTGCTTGAGCTCAAGGTTCTGGTCCGGCGCTATCCAAATAGTCGCTATGTGAAAAAAGTTAAAAATCGTATAAAAATTGCCGTGGATGTACTGGCTGCGCATGAAATGGAAGTCGGGCGTTATTACCTCAAAAATAGTAACTATCTGGCGGCCATTAATCGCTTTAAAACCGTTGTGCGCTCCTATCAGACCACCAAGCATGTGGAAGAGGGCTTGGCGCGCCTGACCGAGGCATATATGGCGATGGGCGTTACCACTGAAGCGCAAAGTGCTGCCGCGATACTTGGTCATAACTTTCCCAGCTCAAAATGGTATCATGACAGCTATGCGCTTCTGAAGTCAGGAGGGCTGGCTCCACGCGAGCATAAGGGGTCGTGGATCTCGCGAACATGGAAAACGGTCACCAAGACCGTTTTACCTGGCTAAATCACTTTTTGATCTGCGCGGTTTTCTCGTTTTTTCAATTCACAGTCTTGTTTGAAAATGCTTGTATCGCAGCGGGATTGCAGCCCATATGGGGGTGACGGTTTTAGCTAAGCGAGGGCGGGAATGCTGGCAGCTTTATCGATTCAAAATATCGTGCTGATCGAACAGCTTGATCTCGATCTTACCGCAGGCCTTACGGCGCTTACCGGGGAAACGGGGGCGGGGAAATCGATTTTGCTGGATAGTTTTGGCCTAGCGCTTGGGGCGCGCGGCGATGCGGGTTTGGTGCGTCAAGGCTCCAGCAAAGGTCAGGTTAGTGCCCTGTTTGAGCTGCCACTTGATCATGCTGCTTTTGCCTTGTTGGCCGAACATGAAATCGAGACAGACGGGCAGCTTGTTTTACGCAGGGTGCAAAGCGATGATGGTCGCACGCGGTCCTTCGTCAATGATGTGCCTGTCAGCCTCTCTTTATTGCGTGAATTTGGAAATCTGCTCGTGGAAATTCATGGCCAGCATGAAGACCGGGCGCTGCTTGAGTTGACAACCCACCGCACCTTACTTGATGCGCATGGTGAGCATGGGGCTCAACTTGAAGCTATTGCTGCAAGTTTTGAGGCCATGAAGGCTACGCAAGTTGAGCTTGATGAGCATCAAGCGGGCATTGAGAAAATCCGCGAGCGGGCAGGCTATCTATCACATGTGCTGGAAGAATTACGCATCCTTGATCCGCAACCCGATGAAGAGCAGGAATTGGCCGATCAGCGCCAGGTTATGATGAGCGCTGAAAAAATTGCCAAGGATTTGAATGTTGCCGAGAAAGCACTTTCCGAGCGCGGTGGGCTGAAGGGATTGGCCAGTATTTTACGCAAACTGGAGCGCCAGCCTCCTGGTACAAAAGATTTGCTAGATCCGGTCACAGATGGTCTTGAAAAAGTTCTTTTGGAAGTTAGTGAAACGCGTGCAGTGATTTACAATGCTCTGTCAAAATGCCGGTTTGCACCAAGAAATCTTGAGCAGGCGGAAGAGCGTTTGTTTGCATTGCGCGAGGCGGCACGAAAATACAATATACCGGTGGTAACATTGCCGGATCTATTTCAAAAGGTTGAGCTTGAGCTGGCGGCGCTAGACGCCAATGAGGAACAGTTGGCGGCGCTGCAAGATGCTGTTGATACGACCCGCAAGGATTATCGCAAACGAGCGCGCGCTCTTACTCGTTGCAGGATCAAGGCCGCCGCTGCCCTCGACAAGGCTGTTGTGAAGGAGCTTGCGCCCCTCAAGCTTGAAAAAGCAAAGTTTGTCACAACGGTCACTTCTGATGAAGAAAAGGCAGGTGTGAGCGGATATGATCAGGTGGTGTTTCATGTCAAAACCAATCCCGGTACCAAATCCGGACCTATGCTGCAGGTAGCCTCTGGAGGCGAGCTTTCGCGCTTTATCCTGGCTCTAAAAGTTGTACTGGCGGCCAAAGGCGCGGCACCGGTGCTGATTTTCGATGAAATTGACAAAGGCGTTGGCGGCGCAACAGCTACGGCCATTGGCCAGCGACTGTCGCGGCTCGCACAAAACATGCAGGTTTTCACGGTAACTCATGCGCCGCAAATTGCAGCGTTGGCGGATGGTCATTTACATATTACCAAAGACACCGCAAAAACCAAAGGCGGCACAAATTCAAAGACCAGCGAGCAAACCATTACGATGGTGCGACCGCTTGATACGGATGAACGACGCGAAGAAATAGCACGCATGTTGGCTGGCACTCGCATTACCAGGGAAGCGCGGGCCGCTGCTGTTAGATTGATGAGGAACGAGCTGTGAGCAACAAAGGCAAACTCGATGCGGAGCTTGAAGCTCTTGATCCAGCACAAGCCGAATGCGAGATAGCGGAGCTAAGCGAGCAAATCCGCGCGCATGATGCCGCTTATTATCGAGAAGACGCGCCCAAAATTGATGATGCGGCTTATGATCATCTGCGCCAGCGTTTGCTGGCACTTGAAAACATGTTCCCGCAGTTGCGATCCAAAGATAGTCCCAGCCTGAGCGTTGGCGCGGCACCCTCTGGCCGGTTTGCTAAGGTGCATCACAGCGTTGCTATGTTGTCGCTTGGTAATGCGTTTAATGATGCTGACCTTGATGATTTTATTGATCGTATCAAGCGCTTTTTGGGGCTTGATGAACATGATGATCTGGTCATTACGGCCGAACCCAAAATTGATGGGCTGTCGATCTCTCTTCGCTATGAAGGCGGTAAGTTGCTGCTGGGGGCGACCAGAGGCGATGGCACAACCGGCGAAAATGTTACCAATAATATCATGACCATGAGGGATATTCCCAAGCAGATCTTGGCGGATGATTTTCCTGATATATTTGAAGTGCGCGGCGAAATTTTTATGAGTCATGATGATTTCGCGGATTTGAATGAGCGTCAGGCCAAAGCAGGAAAAAAGCTCTTTGCCAATCCGCGAAATGCAGCTGCCGGCAGTCTGCGTCAGCTGGATACGACGATTACGGCCAGCCGTCCCTTGCAGATATTCATCTATGCCTGGGGGGAAGCCAATTCCTTGCCCGGTAAAACCCAGATGCAGGTGATCGAGAGCTTTGCGCGTTGGGGGTTTCCCGTCAATCCCTTGATGCGGGTGTGTAAAAATGCCAGGGAGCTGATCGCGCTCTATAGTGAGATCGAACGTGCACGTGCCTCGCTGCCCTATGATATTGATGGCGTCGTTTACAAGGTTAACCGTCTTGATTATCAAGATCGTCTTGGCTTTGTGTCCCGTTCTCCGCGTTGGGCCATTGCTCATAAATTTCCGGCCGAAAAGGCAACAACCCGTTTGCTTGATATTGAAATTCAGGTCGGACGCACGGGTGCCTTGACCCCGGTTGCCAAGCTCGAACCGGTGACGGTTGGCGGTGTGGTTGTCTCCAATGCCACGTTGCATAATGAAGATGAGATTGCCCGCAAGGATTTGCATATCGGCGATATGGTGGTGGTGCAACGTGCCGGGGATGTGATTCCGCAGGTGGTTGAAGTGCTGCTCGATAAACGGCCCAAGGATATCACAGCATTTTCGTTCCCAAAAACCTGCCCGGTTTGCGGGTCGCATGCGGTGCGGGAAATTCATACTACGACTGGTGAGGAAGATAAGGTACGCCGTTGCTCAGGTGGGCTAAACTGCTCGGCGCAACTCAAGGAGAGGCTGTCACATTTTGTGTCGCGTCATGCCTTTGATATTGAGGGGCTTGGCGAAAAGCAAATTGAATCTCTCATAGAATGGAAATTGGTTAGCAACCCTGTCGATATTTTTACATTGAAAGAGCGGGATAATGGTAGCTTATCCAAACTGAAGAACCGTGAAGGTTGGGGTGAAAAATCGGTCACTGGTTTATGGGCTGCAATTAATCAAAGCAGGATAGTTACTCTTGACAGGTTCATTTATGGCTTAGGTATTCGTCATATTGGTGAAACAACGGCCTCATTGATATGTAGACAATATGATGATCCTGCAGAATTTATTGAATTCGTTTATTCCGCAGGTTCTTCTAGGTATGAAATATGGGGAGATGCACTTGTGAGTGCAGACAATCCTTTGTCCTCTCCGATCACAATAGACGATACTTTGGCATTAGAATTTTCTGCGATCAGTAGGGCTGCATATTATTCAGAAGAAAGAGCAAAGAATAGATTGCGTTGGGACTTTGATGGAGTGGGACCAGTACGCGTGAAGGAACTTACGAATAATATAGCATGGAAGATACGCGAACAATGCGGAGTGATTGACAACTTTACATTTAAAATGATTGAGAACGTTGTTCGAGAAGATAATAAATTAAATGACTATGTAAAGCGTTTGAACAATAAGAATCCCGACAAGGGGAATATTTTGGACGTTGTTGTAGAGTGCCTTATAAGAATTGAAGATTCATGGGGAGACTATTTTCAGAAATATTACACAGCAGTATTGCAAGAAGATGTCTCACGGAAACAGATTGTGTCATTTAGAACCGTATGGCCTCGAGTATCTGAATATATCTCTCGCGTGAAACGGGCAAACGATGAGCTAGTGCGAGATATCAAAAATATTGATGGAATCGGAGATACAGTCGCATCCGAATTACTCGATTTCGTTTCAGAAAAGAATAATACAAATGTCGTTAGAGGCTTGCTCGCCGAAGTTTCCCTAAAGAAACGAGAAAAGGTTAGACATCAGGAAACAGCGGTGACGGGCAAAACGGTGGTGTTTACCGGCAAGCTCACGCAGTTTTCTCGCGCTGAAGCCAAGGAACGGGCCGAGCGACTTGGCGCCATGGTGGTTGGGTCTGTTTCCGCCAAAACGGATTATTTGGTGGCGGGACCCGGAGCTGGCTCAAAGCTCAAAAAGGCCGAGGTGCTTAAAGTTACAGTATTAGGCGAAGAGGAATGGCTGGCGCTGATCAGTGAGTGAGTTGGCTAAAAATGTGGCAGGAACGGTACGCTATCGAGGGTGATGTCGGGTGATACATAGGCCCAATGGGCGACTGTAAACAGCACGCAGGAAATAGCTGCTGTAATCTGTGTTTCTTAGCTGTAGTAGCTCAGACTTTATCCGACATCGGTGCAATAAGCGGAAATTATTCTAGCTGATCATCCCAGTTCGACTAACAGGTCCTTTGCGTCGATATGGTCGCCGGGAAAAACATGAACAGCCTTGACAACGGCATCGTGTTCAGCGTGAATGCCGAGTTCCATTTTCATGGCCTCCAAGGTCAGCAGCAGATCGCCGGTGGAGATTTTTTGACCAGCTGTCACGGTCACGGCGGCAACCGATCCCATCATCGGCGCACCAATGTGATCTGTGTTCCCGGCCTCGGCTTTGGGACGACTGGGAACAGCACTTTTGTTGTTGCGATCCAAAACGCGGATAACGCGCGGCTGCCCATTGAGTTCGAAGAAGACTTTGATTTCTCCCTCCTTGTTCGTTTCGCTTACCGCCTGCAACCGGATCTCCAGCGTCTTGCCTGGATCGATCTCCGCCGAGATCTGCTCTCCTGGTTGCATGCCATAGAAAAAGGTGTTGGTTGGCAGGGTGCGCACAGGGCCATAGATCCGGTGACGGCCTAGATAGTCGAGGAAGACTTTCGGGTACATGAGATATCCTGCAAGATCCTCATCATCGACGTTAAAGCCTTCCAGTTCTTCGGAGAGCTCCGCCCGCTTACCCTCGATTTCTATTGGTGGTAGATGCTTGCCCGGACGCTCTAGGTTTGGTTTCTCGCCCTTGAGGACCTTCTTGACAATCTTGTCGGGGAAACCACCCGGCGGCTGACCAAGATTACCACGCATCATATCAACCACCGATTCAGGAAAAGCGACTTCGTATTTTGGATCTTCAACTTCCTCTCGGGTGAGCCCCTGACTGACCATCATCAGTGCCATGTCACCAACCACCTTGGAGCTTGGCGTCACTTTGATGATATCGCCAAACATCTGGTTGACATCTGCATAGGTCTGAGCGACCTTTGACCACTTTTCCTCCAGTCCAATGGAACGCGCCTGAGCCTTCAGGTTCGTGAACTGGCCACCCGGCATTTCGTGTAGGTAAACCTCAGAAGCAGGCGCTACTGCACCAGTCTCGAATGCAACATATTGTCCACGCACGGCTTCCCAGTAATTGCTTATCTCCCGTACTGCTTCAATTTCTATACCGGTGTCCCGCTCTGTATGCCGTAGCGCCTCGACGATTGAGCCAAAGCAAGGTTGGGAAGTATTGCCGGACATGCTGTCCATCGCTGCATCGACAGCATCCACGCCTGCGTCGCAGGCCGCAAGAACCGTAGAAGCTGCAATACCGCTAGTGTCATGAGTATGGAAGTGAATAGGCATGCCGATTTCTTCCTTCAGCGCCTTGAACAGCACCCGCGCTGCTGCGGGCTTCAATAAACCCGCCATATCCTTGACACCCAGAATATGTGCTCCGGTCCCCTTGAGCTTTTTGCCCATCTCAACATAATATTCGAGATCGTATTTCGACCGGTCGGGATTGAGTATGTCGCCTGTATAACAGATGGTAGCCTCGCAAATCTTGCCGGTTTCCAATACTGCATCAATCGAAACGTGCATGTTCTCAACCCAGTTCAAAGAGTCGAATACGCGGAACACATCCACTCCAGTCTCTGCAGACTGTTTGACAAAGAACTGAACGACATTGTCGGGGTAATTTGTATAGCCGACACCATTCGAAGCACGCAGAAGCATCTGCGTCATGATATTTGGCATATGTTTTCGTAGATCGCGCAGCCGTTGCCAGGGACACTCTTGCAAAAAGCGATAGGCCACGTCGAATGTTGCTCCGCCCCAGCATTCGACACTGAACAACTTCGGCAGATTGTGAGCATATGTTTCTGCTACATTGACCATATCAATGGAACGCATCCGCGTGGCAAACAGCGACTGATGCGCATCGCGCATTGTGGTGTCCGTCATCAACACCTGCTTTTGCGCGGTTAACCAGTCGGCGACTGCCTGCGGCCCCTTTTCCTCGAGCAGATTGCGCGTGCCGTACGCAAGATGTTTCACGCGCTTTTCGGGAACTCGAGGTTGTTTCATATCGTCCGCCGGCCTGTCTCTCACTTCCGTATCTGGATGACCATTGGTGGTAATATCAGCAATATATGTCAGGATCTTTGAGGCCCGATCCTGACGTTTCTTGAATTTGAACAATGCGGGAGTTTCATCGATGAATCTTGTTGTGTATTCACTGCGGAGAAAGACTGGATGCTTCAACAGGTTCTCGACAAAGGCAATATTGGTCGAAACTCCGCGCACCCTAAATTCTCTGAGCGCTCGGTCCATACGGTTGATCGCCGCTTCAGGAGTTTGCGCGTGAGCCGTAACCTTCACGAGCAGCGAATCATAGAAGGGGGTAATCACACTACCATTATAGGCGGAGCCACCATCAAGCCGGATACCCATACCGTTTGCCGAGCGATAGGCTGTTATGCGGCCGTAATCCGGGATAAAATTGTTCTGCGGATCTTCGGTGGTGATACGCGTCTGCAGTGCGTGGCCAATTAGCTGGACCTCACTCTGCGAAACATGACCCGTTGCCTCGGCAATACTCTTGCCCTCGGCAATCTTGATCTGGGCCTGAACAATGTCGATGCCGGTAACTTCTTCAGTTACCGTATGCTCCACCTGTACGCGTGGATTGACCTCAATGAAATAGAATTTCCCCGTATCCATATCCATCAAAAATTCGACCGTACCTGCGCTCTCATAGTTTACGTGCTGACAGATTTTCAGGCCGAGATCGCACAATTCTTCTCGCTGTTCTTGCGACAAATACGGAGCTGGAGCACGTTCAATCACCTTCTGGTTTCGCCGCTGAACAGAACAGTCGCGCTCCCACAGATGATAGATATTGCCATGCTGATCTCCGAGAATCTGCACTTCAACATGACGAGCACGAATGATCATCTTTTCGAGATAACCTTCGCCATTTCCAAAAGCAGCTTCAGCTTCCCGCCTACCGGCAAGAATTTTTTCTTCAAGATCGTCTTCGCTGTTGATCGCCCGCATCCCTCGACCGCCGCCACCCCAACTGGCCTTCAGCATCAAAGGGTAGCCGACCTCCATGGCTTCAGCGCGTATGGCCACTATGTCATCACCTAATACATCCGTTGCGGGAATAACGGGAACTCCGGCAACAATTGCCACTTTGCGGGCACTTGCCTTGTCGCCAAGTGCTCGCATGGTTTCCGCCTTCGGACCAATAAAGGTGATTCCATTGGCGTGACAAGCATCAACAAAATCGGGATTTTCGCTCAACAAACCGTAGCCGGGGTGAATGGCGTCTGCCCCCGAGGTTTTTGCCACCCGTATCATTTCATCAATGGACAGATAAGCCGCCACGGGGCCCAGGCCTTCTCCAATAAGATAGGCCTCATCTGACTTGAACCGATGCAAGGACAGATGGTCTTCTGCGGCGTAGATTGCGACGGTTTTGATACAAAGTTCATTGGCTGCACGTAAAACGCGGATCGCAATTTCACTTCTATTGGCAACCAATAGTTTTTTAATTTTCATCATATGTCCCCACTATCTGGTTTGTATCGTCAATCAGAATAATATGCAGTTCGCGAGGACCATGAGCGCCAGTGACCAGGACACCTTCAATATCAGTCGTACCACTTGCACCAGTGACCAGACAGACGTTTCGAGGGGTTGGATCACCCGCAATATTTGCGGCATTTGCATAGGACTCAAGGTAGGGTACGATTGTTGAGGCCCGTACCGCAACGATGTGAAAGCTTGGCAGAAAGTTGAAAAGAACCGGCATATCGCTCGCAGAATGGAAAACCAGTGATCCTGTTTCAGCGATACCCCATCTCGCAATACCAACTACGACGCCGTCATCAACCTCTTTGCCAAGCTGAAAACCGGATTGCCCCCAATCCAGATCCACCAAAGCCCTGTCAGGCTGTAGTGCAATTTTATTAACCAGACCTTTTTCACTCAAGACGCCGGCGACTGTATCAATCAATTCCTCCATCGAAGAGATCCTTGTTATGCTGGCACCGACCTTCGGACCTGAAGTCCTGGTATAAAATGCTTCCACAACATCAGCTATGGAAAGGCCCGGCAATTCTGGTTCAAATGACGTTAAAAGCTTGACAGCTTCCTGATCAATCGAATGCTCATCAGCCTTTTCGCGATGGGCGAGTGCTACGGATATATTTCCCATGATTTGTTTGCGCGCCAAACTCATGATCCGTTCTCCTTGTGACGGGATCTCTGTAATTGCATGAATGATCTTGAAGCAGGAGCTGGAAGATCGCGATGCCTGGTCCAATTGCCTGCCAACGGCATCCAACGGATCCGGCCATTTTTCTGGAACAACCGAATGACCTTGGAAGCAATTTTTGAAACTGCGTGATAGAGCTTGGGTCGTTTGGCGAATTGGGCCCAAACAGAAACATTCGCTTTTGTCAGCCAGGGTTCATAGCCACTTCGCCAGCTACGGCTTCGCAATTGCCTTAACAGGGTTGGCAAAGGAATCCCCACCGGGCATACTTCGGCACAACGACCATTTAGCGTGCATGCATGTGGTAAGTCTCGCGACTGCTTCAGCCCATCGAAAACGGGCGTCAAAACGGCTCCCATCGGCCCCGGATAGGTTCCGCCATAAGCATGTCCACCGACCTGACGATAGACGACACAGTGGTTCATGCAAGCGCCACAACGGATACAACGGAGCATTTCCTCCATACCATCTGCCAGCATTTGCGTTCTGCCATTATCGACTAGAATGATATGAAACTCTTCGGGTCCATCAGCGTCATTCGGTCGTTTGGGACCGCAATGAAAGGTGGTGTATTGAGTTATGTCCGCTCCAGTTGCCGAACGCACCAGCAAGCGCAACAGAACAAAAGCATGTTCAATAGAAGGAACGAGTTTCTCTATGCCGGCAGTGACGATGTGCACTTTTGGAGGTGTCGTCGTCAACTCGGCGTTGCCCTCATTTGTAACGACGCACACTGCGCCGGTATCCGCTATCAAAAAATTTGCACCCGAGATCCCAACATCGGCGGTTAAAAATTTCTGCCGCAGATCACGCCGTGCACTTAATACAAGATCTGCGATCTCCTCACTTACTGGTGGTTTTTCATGCTTGCTTTTAAACAACGAGAAAATTTCTTCGCGACTTTTATGCATTGCCGGCCAGACGATATGTGAGGGTCTTTCGCCCGCCAGCTGAACGATATGTTCTGCCAGGTCGGTTTCGACACACTCAATCCCAGCAAGTTCAAGCGCATGTGGAAGACCGATTTCTTCACCCAGCATGGATTTTGAACGCGTAACACGCTTTGCCTTTGCCATTTTGCAGATATCCACGGCAATATGACTGGCTTCTTCAGCGGTACGTGCCCAATGCACCTTTGCACCGGAGGCAACAGCATTGCGTTCAAATGTTTCGAGATAATGATCAAGGTTCGCGATAACGTGATCCTTGATACGTTTTGCACACGATCGCATATTAGAAAAATCCGGCAACTCGGCTATTGCGATAGCACGTTTCTTTTCAGCGGTGCTTGCTGTTCGTTCGATCGCTGCTTTCAGCGTTTTGTTTGCAACGGCAGCTTGCGCCCTTTTCTTGAAAGTGGATTCGATTGCCGTCATGGGATTAATCCTCTTCACCTATGGCTAGTCCATCACTCATATTGGCGAGTATTTCCGCAACGTGCATTGCGCGAACTTTCTGACCCTGCCGGGACTGCTTGCCTGCAATATTCATGAGGCACCCCAAATCACCCCCCAGCAACAGGTCAGCACCAGATTCTTTTATTGCTTCTGTTTTTTCACTTACGATGGCGTTGGAGATGTCTGGGTATTTAATGCTGAATGTTCCGCCAAATCCGCAACAATTCTCCGCTTTGTCCATCTCGCGTAGTGTCAGTCCTTCAACGGAGAACAGCAAGCGCCGCGGTTGTTGTTTTATGCCTAGCTCGCGCAAACCCGAGCATGAATCATGATAGGTTGCTGTCGCTTCACAGCGAGCCTGCACAGTGCTGATCCCCCGTATGTCTGTCAGAAAGGAAATCAGCTCGAATACCTTTGAGGAGAAAACGGCTGCACGTTCTGTCCATTCGGGATCATCAGCCAGAATTTCGGGATAATGCGTACGTATAGTGCCACCGCACGAACCGGACGGCACGATGACATAATCATAAGATTCGAAATGCTCGATGACCTGTCGGGCAATCGTCTTTGTATTTTCAACGTCCCCACTATTTAAAGCCGGCTGTCCACAGCATGTCTGGGATTTTGGTATGAAGACTTCACAGCCCGCATCCTCTAGCAGTTTAATCGCTGCAAAACCGACATTAGGCCGAAACAGATCGACAAGGCAGGTTACAAACAGGCCAATTCGTGGGGATGAGGGACTGTTCTTTGCCTTGGAGAACTGTTCCGGTTTTTGATCTGGCATCATTCAGTTCCTTCTAATCGACTAGTTGACTTTATCTGAGCCGGAAACCTGGCAGTCCGATTTGTTCAACGGCTTGTGCTTCTCCTTCGCCCGACCGAAGTCCCTTCCGGTAACGCTCGGAACGACGAGGATGGGTTTAGACGTTGCTGCGACAGACGATCCCGGCAAGCCCAGCAATGAATTCTTTGTCAGGCATTTTACTCACTTCTGTATGGTTCGCTGCGGTTCGGCCACGTGCTATTTCTTCTTCCGCTGCGGTGGCAGGTCGGTACAAACGCCTTCAAATACTTCAGCGGCCATGCCGATGGATTCACCCAGCGTCGGATGGGGATGGATGGTCTTGCCGATGTCAGCGGGGTCCGCGCCCATTTCAACCGCAAGGCAAACTTCGCCAATAAGATCACCGGCATGGGTGCCTACGATGCCGCCGCCGATGCAGCGGTGGGTTTCTTCATCGAACAACAGCTTGGTGAAGCCTTCGTCGCGCCCATTGGCGATGGCGCGACCGGAAGCCGCCCAGGGGAACATAGACTTGCCGTATTTGATGCCCTTCGCCTTGCACTCACCTTCGGTGAGGCCAGCCCATGCGATCTCGGGATCGGTGTAAGCGACCGAAGGTATCTGACGTGCATCAAAGTAGCTGTTCTTGCCGCTTGCGGCTTCTGCGGCGACATGAGCTTCATGCACCGCCTTATGTGCCAGCATCGGCTGTCCGACGATGTCGCCAATGGCAAAGATATGTGGCACGTTGGTGCGCATTTGCTTGTCGACCTTGATGAAGCCGCGCTCGCCAACTGCGACGCCGGCCTTGTCGGCACCTATGAGTTTGCCATTGGGTGAGCGTCCGACGGCGACCAGCACCAAGTCGTAGACTTGTGGCCCGGAGGGTGCCTTGTTTCCCTCAAACGCCACATGGATGCCGTCTGCCTTCGCCTCGACGCCAACCGTTTTCGTTTTGAGCATGATATTGTCGAAACGCGCGGCGTTCTTTTTTTGCCAGACCTTGACCAGATCGCGATCCGCGCCCGGCATTAGGCCATCGAGCATTTCGACGACATCGAGCCGCGCACCGAGTGTTGAATAAACCGTCGCCATTTCAAGCCCGATGATGCCACCGCCGATGACCAGCATTTTTTTCGGGATCTGTCGAAGTTCAAGCGCGCCGGTGGAATCGACAATGCGCGGGTCTGAGGGAATGAACGGCAGGTTCACCGCTTCGGAACCCGCCGCGATGATCGCGTTTGCAAACTTGACCGTTTTACTGCCGGAGCCGTCGCTCAAGGTCGTTTCCAGATGATGGGGATCGAGGAACTTGCCGACACCTTGGACGATTTCGACCTTGCGTGCCTTGGCCATGCCTGCGAGTCCGCCCGTCAATTTGCCGATCACCTTGTCCTTGTGGGAGCGAAGCGCATCAAGGTTGATTTCAGGCTTGCCGTAGCTGATGCCATGGGCTGCCATGGCGGTGACTTCCTCCATGATTGCGGCGGTATGTAAAAGCGCCTTGGAGGGAATGCAGCCAACGTTGAGGCATACGCCGCCAAGCGTGGGGTTCCGCTCGACAAGCATAGTCTTGTGTCCGAGATCGGCGGCTCGGAAGGCGGCTGAGTAACCGCCAGGGCCGGCACCCAGAACCAGCACGTCGCATTCGATATCTGCGCCACCCGTATGAGTCGCAGCAAGGGGTGCCGGTGTTGCCGCCCCCGCCCCCGTTGCCGTGGACGCCTCGGTGCCGCTTTGAGCGTCAGCCACCGCGCTGACCGTTTCGAGGACGAGAATTACTGTGCCCTCGGCAACTTTCTCGTCGAGCTTGACACATATCTCTTTGACCGTGCCAGCTACTGGCGCTGGCACTTCCATGGCGGCCTTGTCGCTTTCGAGCGTGATCAACGGATCTTCAATTGCGATCGTCGATCCCGGCTCGACATGGATCTCAATGACGGGAACATCAGTAAATTCGCCAATATCCGGAATCTTGATTTCAATGGTGCCCATTATGGCGGTTCTCCTTAATTCTTTTGAGGCGCTCGCTTAGAGCACGAGTAGGCGGACATCTTCAAGGATCTGGCACATGCGGCGGGTAAAGCGAGCGGCCAAAGCCCCATCAATGACGCGGTGATCATATGACACGCAAAGCGGTAGCATGTTGCGAGGCTTGAACTCACTTCCATCCCAGACCGGTCTGATCGAGGAGCGCACAACGCCGAGGATAGCCACTTCTGGCGCTGAAACAATCGGCGTGAAATGCGTGCCGCCAATGCCACCGAGGCTGGAGATGGAGAAGGTTGCACCCTGGATGTCGGCCGGTGTAATCTTGCCATCACGCATTCTTGCGGACACATCGCCCAGTTCCCTGGACATTTCGATGATGCCCTTGCGGTCGACGTCCTTGATCACTGGCACGACAAGGCCATCAGGTGTATCGACCGCGACGCCGATGTTGTAATATTTTTTCAAGATCAGCGCGTCTTTCTCGGGCGATAGCGACGAGTTGAAGACCGGATATTCCTTCAAGCAGGCGCAGGCGGCCTTCAACAGGAAAGCCAGCATGGTGACGCGATAGCCGTCTGATTTGGCCTTTGCGTCAAGCTCCTTGCGGTATTGGTCAAGCTCGGTGATGTCGGCTTCGTCCGCGTGAGTGACATGCGGCACATTGAGCCAGGCGCGATGTAGATGCGGCCCCGAGAGTTTCTTGAGCCGCGACAGCGGCAGCGTTTCAATCGTGCCGAACTTGCCGAAGTCTTGCGCCGGGATTTCTGGAATGCCGGAACCGCTGGCAGGCGCCGTGGCAGCAGCAGCGCCGGTCAATGCCCGTTTGACGTCGCCCTTGGTGATTCGGCCTTTGTCACCGGTGCCCTTGAGCTTTGTGAGGTCGACCCCCAATTCGCGGGCTATCATGCGCACCGATGGTCCGGCATGGGCGTTGCCGAAATCGATGGGCGGTGGCAGACTGGTGCTTGAACTAGCAGCTGCTGCCAGAGTAGATACTGCAGGGGTTGCAGTAGCGGATGCCGCGGGAGTTGCGGCCGCTTGGGACTCGACAGACGCTGCACTATCGGCCGCCGCTTCGCTACCGCCTTCAAGCTTCGCGATGACACTGCCTTTCGACACTTTGTCGCCAAGCTTGATCAGCACTTCGGCGATTTTACCGGCAAAGGGAGCAGGCACCTCCATGCTTGCCTTATCGCTTTCCAGCGTCACCAGTGGGTCTTCGGCTTCGATCGTATCTCCGGGAGCTATGTGAATTTCAATGACGGGGACGTCTTCGAAATCGCCGATGTCAGGAACCTTGATGTCTGTTGTGCTCATGGTGTGTCTCACTTCGAGAAATTGAAATTAATTTTACGGGCGGCTGGCTTCGGGCCAGGGCTATGCCGGTTCAGGCAGTCGCTGGATCGGGTTTGTTCTTGTCGATGCCGTATTTTTTGATTGCATCGGCCACGGTTTTTAACGGTAGCTTGTTTTCATCGGCAAGCGCCTTCAAAGCGGCAACGGCGACGAAATGACGGTCGACTTCAAAATGTGAACGAAGGGCGGCGCGGAAGTCGGAGCGTCCAAAGCCGTCAGTGCCGAGTACATGATATTTATCGCGCACATAGGGGCGGATTTGCTCGGAGAATAACTTCATGTAATCGGTCGATGAAACCACCGGGCCATCGCAACCCTCTGCCAAAACCCGCGTCACAAAAGGAACTTTCGGCGACTCTTCTGGATTAAGCAGGTTCCAGCGTTCAACGGCAGCAGCTTCGCGGGCAAGCTCGGTAAAGCTTGTCACCGAATAAATATCGCTTGTTACGCCGAAGTCCTTGGCAAGCAATTCAGCGCCGGCAATCACTTCGTTGAGGATTGCACCGGAACCCATTAGCTTAACTGTATGCCCCTCGGCTTTTCGGTCGGCGGCTTTCAATCGATAAATGCCCTTGACGATGCCCTCTGCCGCACCTTCAGGCATTGCAGGCTGCTGATAGTTCTCGTTCAGCGTCGTAATGTAGTAGAATACATCTTCTTGTTCACCGACCATGCGGCGCAACCCGTCCTGGATGATGACCGCCAATTCATAGGCATAGGTTGGGTCATAGGAGACGCAATTGGGGATCGTCGCAGACAATAGATGGCTATGGCCATCTTCATGCTGCAAGCCTTCGCCGTTCAATGTCGTCCGACCTGATGTCGCGCCAATTAAGAACCCGCGCGCTCTGGAGTCGCCGGCAGCCCAGGCAAGATCATGCACCCGCTGAAACCCAAACATTGAATAGTACACGTAGAAAGGAATCATCTGCACGTTTGACGTTGAGTAACTGGTTGCGCAGGCGATCCAGGAGGCCATGGCGCCCGCTTCGTTGATGCCTTCTTGCAGAACCTGGCCTTTGGGGTCCTCCTTGTAGAACATTAACTGATCGGCATCTTGCGGCTGGTACAGCTGACCAACCTGAGAAAAGATGCCGTATTGGCGGAACATGCCTTCCATGCCGAAGGTGCGGCTTTCATCGGGCACAATCGGTACGACGCGCTTGCCAACGCTGTTGTCACGCATCAGCGTATTCAAGATGCGCACCAATGACATCGTTGTCGAAACTTCACGTTCGCCAGACGATTCAAGCTGGCTCTTGAGCGTCTCCAGCGCCGGGACGGCAAGACACTCGTCCGACTTTTGCCGCCGCGACGGCAGATAGCCACCAAGCGCCTCGCGGCATGAGCGCAGATATTTCATCTCGGCACTGTCTTCGTCAAAACGCAGGAATGGCAGGTTCGGCAGGTCCTCGTCGGAAATATCGACCTTCAGCCGGTCGCGGAACTGCTTTAAGGGCTCCAGCCCCATCTTTTTGGCGCTATGGGTAATCATCTGCCCTTCGCCGGCCGAGCCCATGCCATAGCCCTTGACAGTCTTGGGTAGGATCAGCGTCGGCTGGCCCTTATGTTCGACGGCGGCCTTATACGCGGTATAGATCTTGCGCGAGTCATGCCCGCCGCGGGTCAATGTCCATATTTTTTTGTCGGACCAGTCCGCCACCATGGCAGCGGTTTCGGGATAACGGCCAAAGAATTTTTCGCGCACATAGGCGCCATCCTTCGATTTGAAATCCTGGTATTCGCCATCAAGGCATTCTTCCATCAGCTGACGCAGCTTGCCGTCAGTATCGCGCGCCAACAGTTCGTCCCATTGTGAGCCCCACAGCACTTTGATGACATTCCAACCAGCGCCACGGAAGTTGCCTTCCAGCTCCTGCACAATCTTGCCGTTGCCGCGTACCGGACCATCGAGTCGCTGCAGATTACAATTGACAACAAAAATAAGGTTGTCGAGCTTTTCACGGCCGGCTAGAGAAATCGCACCGAGGCTCTCCGGTTCATCCATTTCACCATCGCCGCAAAAGACCCAGACCTTGCGCCCGTCCGTATCGGCAAAGCCGCGATGATGCAGATATTTTAAAAACCGCGCCTGATAGATTGCCATCAAGGGGCCAAGGCCCATGGACACTGTCGGGAACTGCCAGAAGTCAGGCATCAACCAGGGATGGGGATAGGACGACAATCCGTTACCATTGACTTCCTGGCGATAATTAAGGAGCTGTTCTTCGGTAAGGCGACCCTCGATGAAAGCACGGGCGTATATGCCGGGGGAGGAATGGCCCTGGTATAGAATGAGGTCGCCGCCATGATTTTCACTCGGTGCATGCCAGAAATGAGTAAAGCCGGTGGCATACAATGTCGCCGCCGATTGGAATGATGCGATGTGACCACCCAGATCTGAGTTGACCTTGTTGGCTTTCATCACGATTGCCGCCGCGTTCCAGCGAATGGCGGCGCGGATTTTTTCTTCCAATTCGCGGTTGCCGGGGTGTTCGGGCTGCGCCTCAGGCGGAATAGTGTTGATATAGGCACTGTTCGCAGCAAAGGGAACTTTGGCGCCAGATCGGCGAGCAGTCGCGACGACTTCGCTCAAGATATCGTCCGCCGCCCCTGTACCTTCAAATGTGATCACCGAGTTGATTGCATCGTTCCATTCCTTGCGGACGGCAATATCGTCTATTCCAGCCATACTAGTATTTCTCCAATTATTGTTGCCTTGGCGACTTATTTATACGCGACCGCAGGTAGCCATGTTGCCAGCCACGGGAAAGAGACGACGAGTGCCAATGCCAGCAGTTGCAAGCCGATGAAGGGAATGACTCCTTTGTAGATGTCTGTCAGCTTGATGTCCGGTGGGCAGACGCCTTTCAAATAGAATAATGCAAACCCCACAGGTGGCGTCAAGAACGAAGTTTGAAGGGTCACCGCAACCAGGATGAGGAACCAAATGAGATCGGGATTGTCGACGACGCCGAAGCCCTCAATGCCGAGGCCGAGCGTTTTGATTACAGGAGCCATCAGCGGCAGAACAATCAACGTGATCTCGATCCAGTCAAGAATGAAGCCGAGAAGGAAGACGATGAACAAGATCGCCATGACGATGCCCAAAGGCCCAAAAGGCAGCGCCGTAAGACTGCGCTCAATGAGACTGTCGCCTCCCAGTTCGCGCAGCACGAGAGAGAAGCAGGTGGCGCCGATAAAAATCGCAAAAATATAGGCTGTTGTATTGAACGTGGACTTGCAGACTTCGAACAAGACGCCGAAGCGTAGCTTACCGTTGAATGCTGCGAGGACGGTCGCCCCAAGCGCGCCAACACCAGACGCCTCGGTTGCCGTAGTGATGCCAGCAAAAATGGACCCCAGTACCGCCATGATCAACAGCACCGGCGGCAGGATCGCCTTGATCACATCCCAGATGATTCCGAAGTTAAGCGGCTCACGTCCCACGGGCAATGGTGCTGCAGATGGCCGCACCAGGCCAACCAACACTAGATAGCCGACATAGAGTGCGCCCAGGATAAGTCCGGGGATGACTGCGCCCATGAACAGATCGCCGACGGATACACCTGCTTGATCCGCCATGATGACGAGCATTATTGACGGAGGGATCAGAATTCCGAGCGTGCCTGAAGCGGCAACTGTTCCGGCGGCCAGCGACTTGGAGTATTTCTGATCCATCATCGGTTTCAAAGACAACAAGCCGAGCAGCACCACCGAGGCGCCGATGATCCCCGTGGAGGCGGCAAGGATGACGCCCATCAGCGTTACGGTAATCGCCAGTCCTCCGCGCAAGCCGCCGAACAGCTTTTGCATCGACGACATCATGCGGACGGCAACTCCGGACTGGTCGAGCATCAACCCCATATATATGAACATGGGCAAGGCGACCAGGATCCAGTTGTCCATGATCTTGTATATTCGATTGACGACCAGCCCGAGCGTTAGAAAGTCGAGGCCGGTTAACGTATCGAGATAGATGTCCGCGAAATAGCCGATAGCACAAAATATGACACCAACACCCGCCAAAACCCAGGCGACGGGAAAGCCTGTGAATAGCAACATGATGAAGGTGAGGAACATCGCGATGACAAGATAGTCGTTGATCTCCAGAACCATGACTTATTTCTCCCTGCCCTTGACCAAAAAAGTTACGTCGTGGACCAGCCGGGACAGGGCCGCGAGAATGAGTAAGCCGAAACTTATAGGAATGACGGATTTGATGGCCCAGCGGGCGGGCAGCCCCAATGGGGCATCGGAGCGCTCATTGACGCGCCAGCTGTCGGCCAGAAAATCGAGACTGTTGTAGAAAACGACCCAAACGAAAGGGAGCAGTAGAAACAAAATGCCGAGGATTTCGATCCAGCGTTGTTTGCGCTCCGACAAATTCATGTGGACGAGGTCAACGCGGACGTGAGAGTCAGTAACCATCGCATATGACAGCCCCATCATCACGCCAAGGGCATAGAGATGCCACTGCAGTTCTTCTAAAACGACAAGGCCGTGGCGGAAACCGTAGCGCATCACCACCTGCAGGATGATCGTCGCGATGAGAACGAGTGCCAGAGTAGATATGACGGCTCCAATGCCCAAGATCATGCGGTCGATAATATTTTTGTGTTCATGCTTCGTCAGCGTATCCGTATCGTGCTCAAGCAATTCTTCGTACTTGCGGACGACATCCTCGCCTCCGGGCGTCGGCTGATTGGGATTTGACATTTTTCCTCCGTCCAGGCACTCCCTTCGAAATTGGGCTTAACCCGTTTTATCCGATGCTTTTTTTGTGCAATTGGTTACTCGAAACGATGGCTTGCCATGGCCATGAAGGCCATGGCAGTTGTTCTCGCCGTTCGATTATTTGCGGGGCAGGAAGGCGTTCTTTTTCCAAATCGCATAGCCTTTGCGGAACTTGGACAGGTCGTCCCAGACCTTCTTGAAGAAGGGATCCTTGGACTCCTCGGCGACAACTTCCAGCCAGGCCTTGCGGAATGTGTCCAGGTCGGACTTCTTCCACTGCATGATCTTGACGCCGTTCTTTTCGACGTTGGTGATCAGTGCTTCATGCTGAACTGCTTCGCCTTCTGCGAGGCTGTCAGCC
Organism: bacterium; assembly: GCA_024228495.1. Classification (GTDB taxonomy): domain Bacteria; phylum Pseudomonadota; class Alphaproteobacteria; order Rhizobiales; family JAKIUO01; genus JAKIUO01. The sequence goes on from JAAETJ010000282.1 coordinate 63,230, forward strand.
ATTGATGCTTTGCATACGTTCTCGACGACGGCTTGCTGCTGCTCGGCCATACCATCCCAAACACCCTTGTTGATCATTAGCTCAAACACGGTCGCCTGTTGATGCCAGCCGGGGAAGTAGTTGTATTTCAGGATCTTGTGGAATCCGAGAAGCTTGTCGATCGCCGGCATGGAGAACTCAGTGGCGTCGATCGCCTTTTTCTCCAGGTTGTCGAAGATCTCACCGCCCGGCAGCAGAGCAACTGACGCGCCAAGCTTGCCTACGACCTTACCGCCCAGACCGAAGAAGCGGATGCGCAGGCCCTTGAAGTCGTCCGCCGTCATTTCTTTTGAGTACCAGCCAGAGGTTTCAGGCGCGATGATCGCGCAAGGTAAAACCTTCACCTTATAGCCTGCCTGGTCGTACATTTCCTGGTACAGTTTCCAGCCATTGCCATAGTAGAGCCAAGCCATATATTCGCCAGCTTCCGGGCCAAAGGGTACAGCCGAGAACAAAGGCGCTGCCTTGATCTTGCCGGCCCAGTAGCCTGCCGTTGCATAACCGGCGTTAATCTTGCCGGTGGACACCGCATCCAGGATCTCGAACGGAGCAACAAGTTTCTTGGGCTCATAGACCTTCATGACAATTGAGCCGCCGGAGGCCCGCTTCAATTCCTTGGCAACCCGCTTGATCGGCGTGCCCAGTCCGGGCAGATGCGTCCCGAAGGCCACCGGCGTCTTGAGCAGAACCTTCTTTTGCGCGATGGCCGGAGACGCCAGCAGGGCAGTTACTGCCAGGCCAGCCGCCGCGGCTACCACAGTGCGCTTGATGTGTTTGACTTCCATTGGGATTTTCCTTTTTGAACATTGATAACGTTAATCTTAGTTAGAAGCAGCAGCAGATCATATGGCATTGCAACAATCCGTCGTGCTGCACCTGTTCGTCCAGATTTGCCCTTCCGCCCTGTGCGGGTCGAGCCTGCTGTTGTGCCAGCAAGTCAATTGGTAAAATAAAACTACCATGAATGTCAATTGGTTTTTTTTATTCAATTCATGGCAATTCAGTAAATATGATTGACCTACTGTTGTTTCTGGTGCAACCTTCTGCTTTACCAGCCGCCGCAGTTTCAGAAGGGACAACAAAGGCATGCCGACCCCTATTCGAGCACCCAAAGCTGCCGACACAATCGCGACCCGTATCGAGAGCCTCATACTGGAAGGCGTATTGCGGCCCGGTGAAAAACTGGCGTCGGAGCGGGATCTCGCGGAGAAGCTTGAGGTATCAAGGCCGACATTGCGCGACGCCATCGCCAAGCTGGTCGACAGGGGCCTTTTGACGTCAACGCGCGGCGGCACCTTCGTCGCCAAGTTCCTGGATCCGCTGATGACGCCGCTGGCAAACCTGCTCTCGGGAAAACCGGATGTCACTGACGACTATTTCGAGTTTCGACGCTGTGTCGAGGCGGAGGCCTCGGGGCTGGCAGCGAAGCGCGCGACAGACATCGACCGACAAGCGATCAGCGATTGTATTGAACGTATGACCAAGGCCCATTCCATCGATGACCCCAGCGAGGAAGCAGAAGTCGATGCGGAGCTACATATGGCAATCTATGAAGCCAGCCATAATGTTGTTGTACTGCATGTCATGCGCGCCATGTCGGAGTTGTTGCGTCGCGAAGTGTTCTATAATCGTGAGCAGCTCTATTTGCGTACTGGCGTCCGCGATCTATTGCTTGGCCAACATACCGCCATCGCCGAAGCCGTTATCGCTGGCCGGGCCGAGGAAGCGAAAGCCGCGGCTGCAGAACACATGCGCTTTACTTATGGAACCATTACCGAGATCCGCCGCAGCAGCTTGAGAATGGAAGCCTCGCTGCACCGCGTTGGTCGCAAGGACTTCCTGGCGAGCGATAGTTGATGGCAGGAGGAAGTGGGAAGGTCGTACGTCACAAATGGGTCATTGGACTAAACCGCTCTCCCCTCAACACCGGCCACTCACTCTAACTGCCTCCAACGGGGGAAAAGTGCCACGTGGAAGTTTCATGTGCATGAATGTAACTCCCGCATTATTGATCAACACAATGCAACAGCAAGTGTATTCAAGCGGGTAATTTCATCGAGATGTGCATCGTCGAACTCCATGCAGGCATTGTCCAATTCGGACATCACATCGACAGGCAGGGTGGTTTTTGCCATTTGGTAAAGGATGTTGTCCTCTTTTTGTATATGGCTGCGCAATAGAGATACATAGCCTCGACCTGCATTCGTGAGTTTGGCACGGTCATCTGCGGTCCAGTTTATTTCCTGTTTGGCAATTCCACGCATAACCCCTATCAGATCACGCCCCTGATCATGCTCAAAATTCATAACCGCAATAGGTCCAGTATCTTTGGAAAAACCATTCTTATACATCGTCGCAAACAGGAGTTTCTCCTCTTTGCCGTGGTGAACGGTGTCGACAAATCCGATAAGAAAATCGACTATTTTCCGCAAGCGGTCCTTTTGGGCCTCGTCTTCCACGCGTAGTCCGTCGTAAAAATGCTCAAGAGCGGATAATACGCTCTCAATCTGTCGGTGCTCTTTCATCAATCGCTCTATAGCATTCATCGTTACACCTATTCACTGGACCAGAGTAATCGCAATTGATACCAAAACAAGACTTCTCCCACTTGGATCGGCCAGCTAACCAGATAGGTTGTGTGCCTGCATCTGTTCCTCGTAAAAAGTATGACAAAAACTGCGACATTTTGACTTGATTATTGTCAAGGATCATCAGTAAAAAATTCATTTTATGTCCACATTCGATCATGGTAAGATACGATGCAGCAGACAGCGGAGACAGTGGCTGATGGTGTAAAATTCAAGAGTTTTGATATAAACCCGCATGGATCAAGTCCATAAAACTTTTTGGAATGACGTTCCGGTGGGGAGGCAGCTATTATTGATTTTTCTTTGCGATTTTGACTATCTCGCGAGGACATATGTGGCAGTTTCCGCAGATATGCTTGTCCGCAACGAAATCTAGGGTAGCGGCGATGTGTTTTTGCTGTTTTTGGTCTAGCTTGACGACATGGTAATCACTATCTCTTAACTCAACGAAATTTAGTGAGTGGTGGTCTGATGAAATGGTACCGTGAATAGTTGCTAAACCAGCAATATCAGTTTCAGTATCATTGATGGGGACCGTTACGTCGAATTTCCCGTGACTGTCGGTCGCAACACAACAGCAATGATCACAGTCAAGTATAACACCGTGTTTTTTCATCTACTCTCAACACCTCCGAAAAATTGCTAGTCATTATAGCAACTTTATCGTCATTGCCATAGCACTACCACAATTTATATGTCAGCCTCGGGTCAGTGGACTAAATGTCCAGAGCAGCATGTGGTCAGCAATGTTGCAGATGTTTATGAAAAATTGTTAAAAAAATAAAATGAAACCTGCGATAAAAAATCTGGAGCTGCGACTGCGCGGCATGATGCCCTCGATTGTGCGAAAGACCTATCGGGTCATGCGTTCCTTTGGAGAGGTGAATACATCGCGGTCTCTCCTTCCAGAGTTGGTGGAAGACTGTCGTTTTTGCGCATCACGCATCCATATGCTTGATCATTTGCCTCATGGAGGTATTGTAGCTGAGCTTGGGACACGGAAGGGTGATTTCGCCCGTGAAATTTTTTCTCGAACCGAACCCCGGGAACTGCATCTCATTGATCTGGATTATTCAAAATTTTCATCTGACGGTCTTGTTGATGATCGTGTGCATCAACATCGGGGGTTTACTCACGAGATAATCGCCTCATTTGAAAATGACACTTTCGACTGGATCTATATTGATGCCGATCATTCTTATGAAGGTGCACTTCGTGATGCATGTGCTGCGGCGGAAAAAATCAAGCCCGATGGCTATATTGTATTCAATGATTTCGCCCACATAGATCCGTATTTGGGGCGGTATGGGGTGCATCGTGCAGTTGTGGATTTTGCACTGGAGCGAGCATGGCCCCTGCGACTATTTGCTTTTCACACCAGTGCTTTATATGATGTTGCCCTGCAAAAATCACCTAATCGCAAGTGATTTTCAAGTTTGGCTTATGGCAGCTTGTATGATAGCAATATTGCCAGCAATAAATCCTGTCGCAAGATTGAAAAAAAAGCGCCTATATGCTAATTTTGTCCTGTCGATTATCTTAGAAATGGTCTAAATTCCCGTCTTTGTATGTTCAGACGGAAGTGGCTAAAGGGAAGTCACACAATTTTTCATCATGGGTATCATATTGATGGGTATCATATTGTCTGGATTAGGAAATATCGTTATCATGTTTTGCAAGGGAAAATGCACGAACGTATACGTGATATCATCAGGCGGGTCAGTGATGAAATGGGTGTCAATATTGTGAAAGGTATTTTGTCAACCGATCACGTCCATATGTTCGTTTAGATCCCTCCGCGCCTTGCTGTCAGCCGCTTCGTGCAGAAGGTGAAGGGAAGGTCATCGCATAAAATTTAGAGCGAGTTCCCAGAACAGCCAAAGCGCTACTGGGGCCAGCGATTTTGGGGCCAGCGATTTTGGGGCAGGGGATATTTCTCGACGACAAGCGAACAATTACCGGTGACGTCGTACTTTCGTATATTGAGTTACACAAACCCGCCGACGCCAGTCGGTAGTAGTTTAGTTAGTTATTTATTTTGTTATTCAGACGCGTCGTATGTGGATAGGAAAAAATGAATGTTATATTTATTTGATAAATTCAAGGATATTACAGGTCTAGGGCGGCTTTCAAGGCGTTTGAAGGCATGGGTTGTTGGGCAGCCGCGCAGTACAAGGCGCTGGATCGTTATGAGCGTTGATCTGTTGGGCTTGCTGTTCGTAATGGTTAGCCTGATATATATGCGCATTTTTGCGGCGCCAGGTTTTCAAGCGCCAACAATACGTACAATTTTACTTCTTGTTGCATTGCCCTTTCTTAGCGTTGGTTCATTTCGCTTGTTGGGGTTGTACCGGCTGGTGACCCGTCATGTCGGTAACAAAGGTTTGTTGCGGATTGCCTATTCCCTGCTGGCGGCGATCATGCTGTGGTCGTTTGTGATTTTTCTGCTCGATTGGCGGGGTTCGCTGTCGATCCTGCCACGCACCGTTATAATTGCTTATTTTTTCTTGGGCTGGGCGATGATTTTCAGCATCAGGGATCTGGTGCGCTGGTGGCTGCGAGACCGCCCCATTATAGAGATTGAACGGATGGAGGAGGATAAAAAGAACGTCCTGATCTATGGAGCCGGAGAAGCCGGACTAATGCTACTCAAGACACTGAACCAAAGTGGGTACTATAATGTGCTCGGCTTTTTTGACGATGACAAATCGCTTTGGAGCATGAAGATGGGTGGTTTCAAGGTGCATCGCTTCGACCAATTTGACAAGCTTATCAAGGAAGACGGGGTTTGTGAGGTTTTCATAACCATACCTTCGTTAAGCCGCTTGCAAAAACGCAAAATCATCAAGAAGCTTGAACCCTATCCCGTCAATGTCAGTATCCTGCCTGAACTTGCGGATATCGCAACCGGTCGTATCCAGATCAGTGATCTGAGAAATGTCGAAATCAACGACCTTATGGGGCGCGATCCTGTCCAGCCTATACAGGAGTTGATGCAACGCAATATTTCTGGCAAGTCCGTAATGATAACCGGGGCTGGTGGCTCTATTGGTTCTGAGATTGTACACCAGGTTTTTGCGTTGAATCCTGCAAGGATCGTGCTGCTTGAGCTTTCAGAATATGCGCTTTATCAGGTTGAAAAGGATCTGGACAAAAAAATTGAGGTGCTTTGTAAATTTCAGTCCAAGTTTCCCAAGGGTACTTTCGTGCCTGCGATAGTTGGTGTGCTTGGTTCGGTTGGTGATGAAGACCTGGTGCGTAATCTTATCATTTCCCACAAAATTGAGACTATCTATCATGCTGCTGCTTTCAAGCACATTCCTCTACTTGAAACAAATATATCCGCAGCCTTGAAAAACAACACATTGGCAACGGCTAAGTTGGCGCGGGTGGCGCAGGAATGCAGCGTTGAGCGTATGGTTCTGATTTCTTCTGACAAGGCTGTGCGTCCAGCAAATGTCAAGGGCGCGAGCAATCGTCTTCAGGAAATAGTCCTGCAGGGGATGGCGCAGGAGCCCAACTCGAAAACCGTGTTTACAGTGGTACGCTTTGGCAATGTACTCGATAGTTCAGGTTCCGTAGTGCCCCGGTTCCGAGAACAAATAGAGGAAGGTGGTCCTGTAACCATAACCCATCCCGAAATTATCCGCTATTTTATGTCAATCACCGAAGCCGCCGAGCTTGTAATTCAGGCGGGCGCTCTGGCCAAAAGTGGAGAGCTTTATGTGCTCGACATGGGGCAACCTGTTAAAATTGATGACCTTGCCCGACAAATGATACGCCTGTCCGGCAAGGAAGTCGCTGACGACGACAATCCTAACGGCGATATAGAACTGAAATATATTGGCTTGCGTTCTGGTGATAAAATGTATGAGGAACTCTTGATCACAGGTAACCTTGTTGGCACAAAGCATCCCTTCATTCTGCTGCTTAATGAAGCTCCGACTCTATCGCCAGAGGATAGTTTGATCATGCTGAAGCAGTTTGATATGGCTGTCGTAAATGATGATATAGGAAAAATACAGGCCCTTCTTGTCCAATATGTAGAAGGGTATTCGTCTTATTCCGAAATAAATACGCCAAGCGGCAAAATGATAGAGGCAAAAGAGGGTGAAGTTGTCGCCCTTTCCTCTTTCAAGCTTCATTGAAGAACCGGTGTCATTTACTCATGGTGTTCAATTAATGAGGCAGCCGCATTTCATCAATCTCCTCCAGGAATATGGGACCAGCTCATATTGCCAGTTTAGTTTGGGGTAAAATCCTTTTGGCTGGTCCTTTACGTATAGGTATCCTATGTAGATCCCTATAGAAAATCTAATTCCATTTGTGACAAAGGCTGGACATGTTTGAAAATAAATCGATTTTGATCACTGGTGGTACAGGAAGTTTTGGCAAGCATTATGTACGCACTTTGTTGAAACAGCATAATCCGAGCCGTATCGTTGTATTTTCACGTGATGAACAAAAGCATTTCGATATGCAGCAGAACTATACCGATCCGCGTTTGCGCTTTTTTGTTGGTGATGTTCGGGATCGGAATCGCCTCGATCTGGCTATGCGCGGTATTGATCAAGTCATTCACGCCGCCGCCATGAAGCATGTCCCCATGGCTGAATATAACCCTACGGAATGCATACGTACAAATATCAATGGTGCCGAGAATGTCATTCATGCGGCTCTTGCCAATTCGGTCGAAGTCGTTATGGCGCTGTCCACCGACAAAGCGGCCAATCCGATTAATCTGTATGGCGCGACAAAGCTGACTTCCGACAAGCTGTTTGTGGCGGCCAATAATATTGTCGGTACGGGACAGACCAAGTTTAGCGTGGTACGCTATGGCAATGTCTGTGCGTCCGCTGGTTCCGTGGTGCCATTTTTTGAGAATCTTATCAATAAGGGTGCAGATCATCTGCCAATCACCCATGTTGATATGACCCGTTTTTGGATTACCTTGCAGCAAGGTGTTGATTTCGTCTTGAAAAACTTTAGGAGAATGAAGGGGGGAGAGATATTTGTACCAAAAATACCTTCAGTCCGCATTCCAGACCTGGCTACGGCGATGGCCCCCGATCTGGAGCAAAAGATTATCGGCATACGCCCTGGCGAAAAACTTCACGAAGTGATGTGTCCTGAAGATGACAGCCATCTTACTTTTGAATTTGACGACCACTATGTCATAGCACCTTCAATAAATTTCCAGGGAAAATCTGGCAGTTTCCATACAAATGAGATTGGCGAAAAAGGGAACACCGTCAAGCAGGGATTTGAGTATAATTCAGGCGCCAATGAGCGATTTCTCGATATTCGGGAGATCAAAATATTCAATGAGTTGGCGCTGAATGACACGAGCTTTGCGCTTTCCGATGTTGAAAATGGAAAGTTTGATGATCTAATCAAGAACTAGGTCACGGGAGTTTCGTCTGGATATTCACTCATGAGGGAATGATTGATGATTTCTTATGGACGGCAAGATATTACAGCTGCTGACAAAGAAGCTGTGATTGAAGTTCTCAATTCGGATTTTTTGACTCAGGGCCCAGCTATTCCCGCCTTTGAAAAAGCGGTTGCCGAGCAGGTAAAAGTTGGTCATGGTGTGGCATTTTGCAATGCGACGGCGGCTCTTCATGGGGCCTATAATGCCCTTGGTATTGGGCCAAAAAGCCTGGTGTGGACAAGTCCACTGACGTTTGTGGCCACAGCCAATGCAGCTCGCATGCTGGGTGCTGATGTTGATTTTATCGACACGGATCCTCGCACCTACAATCTTTCGATTGAGGCGCTTGAGAAAAAGCTTGAGCAGGCTGGCAAGAAGGGACGTTTGCCCGATCTGGTTGTGCCGGTCCACCTCACCGGTCAGTCCTGTGATATGGAGGCGATCAAGCGGCTTGGCGAAAAATTTGGTTTTCGCATCGTCGAAGATGCATCCCATGCCATTGGTGGCGGTTATAAAGATCATCCTGTCGGCTCTTGCCGCCATTCCGACATCACAATATTCAGTTTTCACCCGGTGAAGATCATTACCACGGGTGAGGGTGGCATGGCTATGACCAATGATGGCGAACTGGCATTCTCGATGCAGCTTTTTCGCTCCCATGGCATCACCCGTGATATTGAGCGTATGGAGGGCGAGCCGGATGGCGGCTGGTACTATGAAATGTTAAGCCTTGGGTTTAACTACCGTATGACCGACATTCAGGCGGCTCTTGGTGCCAGTCAATTGACCCGTCTGGATGGTTATGTCAAAAAACGCCATGAAATTGCAGCCTATTATGATAAAAAGCTGGCGGATCAGCCAATAATCCTTCCGCATCGTGAAAGCTGGCAATATTCAGGCTTTCATCTCTATGTTATCGGTTGGCCCGATGGTACTGGTGGGCGAAACCGCAAGCAGGCCTTTACGGATTTGCGGGAGGCAGGTATCGGTGTCAATGTTCATTATATGCCGGTACATTTGCAGCCCTATTACGCAAAGTTGGGATTTGCTGCGGGTGATTTTCCTAGCGCGGAAGATTATTACGCCAAGGCGATCACTTTGCCTTTGTACCCGAACCTGTCGGATGAAGAACTGGGAAAAGTCGTATCGACAGTCAAGCGGCTGGCGGCCTGTTGACAATATTGGATATGATCAAGTGTTTTGGTGACGGGTTATCGCGAATGCTTGGCATGTCCTCATCACGCGGATGTTGTTCCTTTGTGAAGGGAGGTGTTAGTTTGGTATGAACTGGCTATCTGAGACAGCCCCGAGATTTATATCAATGGTTCAGATCTGAATGACCTGGCTGTTCAAACCCATATAAGCCCTGAAAATGGGTAATTGCTATCCGAAAAGCGCAAAGTAAGAGTAACCCAGCGGCATACGCTTGGCATTATTCAGGAAATAGGACATGGTTTTATCGCATACAAGGTCTTTTGAAAGATTGTTAGGAGCTGATATGTTGAGAAAACGGAATATATAATTGAGAGGCAATTTGGTGGAAGAAATAGTTGTAGCAGGGCGTAAAATCGGCGCAGATCATGAGCCGTTTGTCATTGCCGAAATGTCGGGCAACCATAACGGTTCATTGGAGCGCGCCATTGCCATTGTTAAGGCGGCGGCGCAGACCGGGGTCGATTGTCTGAAATTTCAGACTTATACCGCTGACACTATGACCCTCGACCTGCATTCGGATGATTTTGTTATCCGCGATGAAAACAGCTTGTGGAATGGGCGCCAGCTTCATGAACTTTATAAGGAGGCGCATACGCCCTGGGAATGGCATAAAGAGCTTTTTGATGTGGCGCGCAAACATGGCGTGATCGCTTTTTCCACGCCATTTGATGAGACAGCGGTCGATTTTCTGGAGACGCTGGATGTGCCGATGTACAAGATTGCCTCGTTTGAGTTGAGCCATATTCCTCTCATCGAGAAAGTCGCGGCCACCGGCAAGCCAATGATCATGTCAACAGGAATGGCCAGCCGGGAAGATATTCGTCTGGCGGTCAGTGCAGCGCGTAAAGCTGGCGCAAAAGAAATTGCTATATTGAAATGCACCAGCGCCTATCCGGCCAATGCATCCGACGCCAATCTGGCGACGATACCCGACATGCAAGAAAAATTTGGTGTGCAGGTGGGGCTGTCTGATCATACGCTGGGAACGGGTGTCTCGGTTGCCAGTGTCGTTTATGGGGCAACGATTGTTGAAAAGCATTTCACTCTCGATCGTAACGAAGGGGGGGTGGATGCCGACTTTTCACTTGAGCCTTGGGAGATGAAGCTTTTGAAAGATGAGACCAGCCGGGCCTGGCAGGGCCGCGGTGGTGTGAAATATGGCGGCACTACAAACGAACAGAAATCCAAGCAGTTCCGGCAATCCGTATATCCAAGTAGTGATATTGTTGCAGGCGAGGAGTTCAGCCGCTATAATCTGAAAATTTGCCGCCCCGGTTTCAGTTTGGCACCACGTTTTTTGCATGACCTTCTGGGCAAACCGGCCAAACGCTCGCTGAAAATTGGTGAACGGCTTACTGATCAGGATATATAAACGGATATGAGTCAGGCCAATCACACCAGACATGCTTCATCCAGTTCTGTAGGTGGAATAGCAGTTTTACCCTCAGTTTATAAAACGGCTGCAGTTGATTTGATCGAAGGGGCCAGAAGCTGGCGCATCTGGACGGTTATGGCCTGGCATGGTCTGCGCCAGCGTTATCGGCGTTCCTGGCTCGGCCTTGCCTGGATTACCTTGTCATTTGCTCTTCTTATAGGCGTGAAAATGTTTATTTTTGGGGCTCTTTCGACGAAGGATATATCATTTTTTGCCCCTTATCTGGCAACCGGCTATTTGGTTTTTCGGCTGGTTTCGAATTTCATCATACAAGGTGCATTCGTGTTCATCGCCGCGCAAAGTTGGATAAAGGCAGAACCGCTGCCTTTATCGGTGCATCTTTATAAGCTGCTGGCCAGCACGTTCATTCAGTTTGCCTATATGGCCATCCCGGCACTGATAGTCTGCATATATACAAATCATTTTCATGCGATGGTTTTACTTTATCTACCGCTCATTCTCCTTGTTTATGCAATAAATGGGGTTTGGGTCAGCGCTATCATGGGGGTTTTGTGCGCTCGTCATAGGGATATTCGATATTTTGTTGCGAACATCATGATGGTGCTGTATTTCATGACCCCTATTCTTTGGGTGCCACCTGCTACGGGTATGCGGGCTGTTGTTGCAAATATGAATCCGTTAACACATTATGTCGAAGTTTTGCGAACACCGCTTATCAGTGGAACCATTCCCTGGAATAGTATGGCCGTCGTTGGTGTTTGCACTCTTTTCGGGCTTGTTACATCCTTCCTGGTTTTTGCACGCACCCGCAAAAATGTTATTTTCTGGCTGTAGGATTTGCTCATGGCGTCAATTATTGCGGAAAACATATCACTTGTGTTTCCTCTCGTGGGCTCGGATTCGCGCTTTGGCAGTCGGCTTGGCAAAAAAAACAAGCGCGAAGGTACGCCGGTTGGTGGTCAGATTATAACTGATCATGGACGTAGTTCAGGCATAGTTGCTTTAGATCATCTCAATATCTCCCTTAAAGATGGTGATCGGTTAGGAATTTTTGGTCACAATGGGGCCGGAAAATCAACCTTGTTACGGGTGCTGGGGGGCATATACCCTCCCACATCGGGTACGATAAAAATAGATGGCAAGGTCACCGGCATGTTCAGCCTTGGTCTTGGCATCAATAAGGATGTGACGGGATACGAAAATATTTTGCTTAAAGGGCTGATCTACGGCCTTAGAAAAAGGGAAATTCAGGAACTGATTCCCGAGATTGCCGAATATTCAGAGCTTGGCGATTTTCTCGATATGCCGGTTAAAATATATTCTTCGGGCATGATCCTGCGTTTGATGTTTTCAATTGCCAGCGTCATGAAGCCGGAGATCCTGCTTCTTGATGAGTGGATTTCGTCCAGTGACAAAAAGTTCAAGCGCAAGATGGACGAGCGACTTGAAAGCATGCTTGAAGTAACCCCCATCGTGGTTATCGCCAGCCATAACGAAGATCGCCTGTATCACTGGTCGAACCGGGTCATCACCCTTGAAAGAGGGCGGGTTGTGCCAGAGAGCAAATCAAAATATCAACCCCCACCTCCGCCCAGATTCAGGCCTGACAAAGATTTATTGAACAGATATACAAAATTGACAAATTTTGCCAAGGTTGAGGAAGCTTTGGCATTGCTGCCGCAGATATGGCCGGAAGATGCCGACCTGATTTTACATCAGACCAGAAAAGCAGCACTTTTAATGCAACTTGGCAGAAATGATGAAGCAGTAACCGCAATCAAAAAAGCACTGGAGCTTGCGCCCGAGGATGCAAGGCTGATCAACCAGCTTGGGGTCGTGTATTTTAGGCTAAAAGAATATGATACTGCTGTCACGTTTCTTGAAAAGGCATTGAGAACCAGCGAAGGAATGGTTGGCAAGGTAGAGCTGTTTGAGATTGCCTGCGAGAAAGCGGGACAGACAGAGAAAGTGGATAAAATATGGGAGCTCCTGGATGAAGTCCCAGTAATTGATTAGAAAAATACAGAAATTATTATGCAGCTTGGCGTTATATCATGCCCGAAACTGTTTTGGGCATGATGTTAGTTTGCAAAAGAATGATGTCTATTGCTGGTTTGCACTAATTGCGAGTGTAATTTACAAGCGTCGTTGGATTTACCGGATTTGTATTGAAGCGGTTGGTAAAGTCAAAATATTCGTGCAAGGATTTAATCTTCTTTTCTTTTTTCAGATTGGCCATAATTGAAAAGAAATTACGATTATACCCCAATCGCCAAGAGTTGATCGCAGCATTAATGACGACAGCATTGGCATCATCCATCATGTTCAGTCTCTGGCTAATTAGCGCCCGAAAAAAAGAATCGTCGCCTTTTAGTCGGCGACCGGAAAGAATGGCATCACGCTGCCAACCAACCGGCTCGAAATGCACTACTTCGACATGTGATTTGCGGTTCAATATCTGTTCAAAAATATCCGGTGAAATATCTTCCACCTGTTCAATAGAATGATTGGAGAAAAACAGTGTCGGCTGGTCATCTGGAATCATCGAAATGTCGGGTTCAAGGTAGTTGAAATAATGAGATTCGACCTCTAGTCCATCAACAATAGCTGCTATGGTTTCGTAGACCTTTCGACCCGACTCCGTAAATTCGAGCGCAAAAAAACGGTGATCTCTACCTTTCATTCCAAGCATCTGATATAGTTCGAAAATATTCCATCCAGGGCCGCTTCCCAACTCCACCACATAAGGAAATTTGTTTATTTTTTCGATCAAAAAAGATATCTGATCGATATTGTTACCGATGTTAAATCGTGAATTGGATACTTCAATCCGCGACACGGGTGCATCTGTTCCATTAAACAAGGTCACGTCTTCTAGAAAATGTTTTGAGATGTAACCCGAAACGCGATTTCTTTGCTTGATAAGATGCGGATGTTTACGCATCTGTGCCAGAATTGTAGAAAAGTGCTCGCCATTTTCTATATTTTTGACGAGCCCCGGCAGTCTTTTTCCCCAGTGATCCTCATACACCCCGCGGGTATGATCTGATTTCACCGTGCCTTTTTCTAATCTGACATTGGAACGAATATCTTTCGATATTAGGTCAACTTTCTGAAGGAAACTTTTCCTATCTGAATCGACTGACATGATCTTTCACTCTCCTGAATTGGCTGGTATGAGTGCTATCTTTTATCACGCTAATTGTTTATCCACTACACTTGAATTTCTCCACGACCCTTTCAGCAATCAGGTCCATTTTGGGGTCTCCGTTGGCCAACAGTTCCGTTATTCTGTCTTCCTGCCAACGCGGCACTCCGACCTTGTCATTGGTAAGCTGACGCAAAGCGTAATCATTGTGAATGGAAATCTCATCTGTCCCCATATAAGAAATCAGAAAGGCCGCTTTGCTGCGTAATTCCTCTGGTGGAATGCGGTATGACCCCGCATGCAAAAACTCCCGATATTGCTCACGCGATGAGGGGTACAACAGCTCAACAGGATAGTCGTGACGACCAAAATGAGAGCACATCAGGACCGGAATACCAAGAGCTGTTAGCTCCAGCGAACTGGAGCCATTCCATAAAACCGCCAGATCAAGATAGGGGGCAAGCGCATGAACATTGATATCGCGGTGCCCCAGAACTTTCACATTGGGCTTGATTTCGGTATCGATAAGATCACTAAAGCTGTCGATAAGATCAAGCGCGATTTCCGGGCGTAATTCGTGCGGGTGAGGCTTGACCAGCATGATAATATTATCGCTTTGTCCACAGACCTCAGCCGTATGGGTGATCCAGTCGGCCATATCTTGATGTGCGGGGCCACCGTCATAAGGCACGTTCAAATCTACAGGGACTTTGCCAAAACAGCAGATTATTTTTTTACCGGCCTGTTTTTGCTCGCTTAGATATTTGATCAATTGTTGTTCGGTTTCATTCGATGTCGAGCTGTTGCGGTTGACCTTGATCATGCTCTCGGCAAGTTCCTTGAACTTGGAATTATCCTGATTTTTCTCATACCAGGCATCAAAATCTTTTTTGAGTGCCATGAAGGGGGCACGGCGGTCACGATCCAGGGTCATATCGGTGACGCACATGGTCTGGGCGAATTTGCTGCCCAAGTTGGAAAAATAAGACTCGTAAGCAACATTGCAATTGATAAAACTCAGGCGTGGATCGTCCTTGGCACGGGCGAAATCCCGGAAGGCTGAAAATGGTGTGACATGGCTGTTACCCGTGACAAATGCAACATTGATATTACGCCTGACAAGCGTGTTGAAAATCTTGTTGCTGATATTGAGGCAGGTGTCGGAGCGCTTGAGCTGGACCATGAAATCACGTTGAATGGCATCGGTATTGATATCTACATGATAGAGCCGGTGCGCGGTTGACAGGCGTTCGTAAAAGCCTTGGTAAAAATTGATACCACACGACACAACATGGCGCTTTTCCCAATCGATTTTCCAGCTATTGTGGAGATCATGCGAGTAAAAAGTAGTTGGTATAGAAGCCGCGAATTGATCAATATAGTCTATGCCGGTGGGGTCGAGAGGTAGCATGCCCTGCATCAGATTGATCACCGCATAGCCTTTTTTCTTCAGCGAAAGCAGCGAAGGAACCATCATTGCCATCGTATTGTAGCAGGTTTGCGATGCCAGAAAAATAACCCCTTTGGGAATTTTTGGCTGGGGATAAGAGGCCAGTATCTGCCCGGTTCGGATAGAAAAACTTATTTTTTGTATTTCGGTTGCAACCGCTACCCATTTATCGTGAGATCGGATTGATGGACGAAAACCCTCTAGAATATTTCGTGCCAGTTCAAACTCCCCCATGGCTTTCAAAGCTCTTGAATAAGCAATGATAGTTTTTGGCTTGTTCTGGGTTCGTGGTGATGAAGAATTCAATTTGCGGATATAACTTTCGTGGTCGGACCTGGTTGAATGATATGACAGCCACAGATCATCCATAACGGCCTTTTGGTGTGTGCCACGCAGTTTTTCATCGACGTAAAATTGGGTTTCCAGCATGTTTTTCACATATTCATAGCGTCCCTTTTTCAGCAGGTAATGGTAGACGCTGATAATTTGTGGCTGACGTATTGACAGGCTGCCCCACTGGTTTAATTCTGGGTTGTCAAATGAAAACCCTTCCTTATCGAACAGGCTCATGAGCATGTCGTAGGCTTGTATAACGCCGTCTTGATTATCAATGGCCATGTGGTACAGACAAATGTTCAAAAATACGTCGTGTCGGCTGTGATATTTATGGCTCAAAAAAATCTTATATTGCTCTGCAGAGCGGTACAAAAGCATATGCCGGTAGGCATGATCGCGTTCGCTGCGGGTCGGACGGGCCAGCAGTACAGAGCATAGTTTGGGGAAAAAATTATCAGGTGGATTGTCGGTTTTTTCCAGCGCGTCCAGAAATTTTGCAATGGGATCATAAATCAGGTTATTGGAGAGCACGCGAATATAGTTTACGGCGAGTAACTGGTATGATGGATCCAGCGCCATTAGTTCAACCAGTTCGGCGCTATGGTCATCGACGGCATCAAGAATTCTACCGTTGGAATTTTTCTGGGCGGTGCCAAGAGCGAGGAAAAAATTCGCCAACAGTGACCGGTCATGTTTTATGTCATCCCAGCGCTCATTAAACTGCGCAACTGCGTAGTTGCAATAGTGCTGCAAGGCATCATAGTTGGATGTATGGATCAGCAGGTGAGAAAACTGAGGAAAATCTGCAAGCCTAAATTTAGCCTTTGCGATTTCCATCACTTTGTCGGTATTGGCTTCACCTAAATATTTTGTGGTATTGAGGTACAAAAGCAGTTGCGCCGGACTGGCAAGATGGGCCGCATTTTCCCTTAGTACCACAAAATCCAGTTTGCTGTTATCAATATCAAGGATGTCATCATGTTTGACCCGTTCAACGATAAAATAGCTTGCGACATCAAAGAAGCTGCAAAGTACATCGCTGGTGGGGTGCAGATAGCGTGGATAGAGCAGGTAGGCACCAGCAAACAGTTCCTCAAGACCAAGTTTTGCTTTCTGTCGAGAGCGTTTCTGCCGATCATCCGTGACGCCCCACCCTTCATAAAACGGTTTGCCGAAAACTGTCACGTCCTGCCCCATGATATGAGCTTCCAAACCCTTGAGAGAGTTATGGGTGCAAACACGATCAACCTGACTAATCAGGTCGTAAAAAGGTATATCTTTGTCGAGAATCGTGTAGGCTTGAGTATCCTTTGCGCCAAGATGATTTTTTTTCAGCTTCAGCCGTGTTTCCGGGTGTGGTTGGTAGAATAACTGTGCATCAGGAAATTCAGCGGCGACACGGTGTATTAACGCAGAGTTGCGGACGTTTCTGGATTTGAATAAATGGTGGGTCTCTTTTTGGCCGATGATGAGAACTGAATACTCTTTTGTTTTTTCAAGTTCAGTTTTTTTGTCTAAATCTGCAAGACTATAATATTTTGACAGTCTTGCAGCCTTCATGATCCCCAGCCCGGCTTTCGCCTGCTGAAGCATCTCCGGTTTGTTATCGAACTTTATTTTATTCAGGATGTTCTCAAGATCTGAGGATTTCTGATCATCGAAATAGAGACCCGACTTATCGAGTATCATTGAGTGGAGTCGTGAATGCGGATCGCCAAACCCGCAGGATAGTAAAAACCCATCTTCCATATAGTGAATGGGAATATTATTTTGTTTGGCGTATTTTTTTTGGGCTAAGGGCAAGTCTGGTCCCCAGCTGATAAACACCATGCTGTTTTCGTCGCGGAGTTCCTTCAATTCGTTTGCAATTTGGTTGAGTTGTCCCACGTGACCGATAAATACCGTACGGTATTCCGGTAAGGTCGCTGCAATATTCTCACGCTGCCAATTGTCGGTCCCCCACAGGACAGCAACCGAAAGATCAGGGTGAGTATTCCAGTTCGAACCAACAAGATTGAGTGCCGGCTCAAACAGGAAAGTTTCTTTTAATGCGCGTTTTGCAAACTGAAGTTCGTGATTGAGGGAGCTTGGTTTGTGGTAAATGCGTACTATCTTGCTTTTTATCCGCCAAAAAATGTTTCGATTGCCAGCCATTTTACTCATATTATTCATTTCCACTGATATTTTTCATCCCAAGTATCAGTATTATTTTAGCTTGAATCAAGTCAGACAAAGCCAATTAACTTGTTAAGTCATTGCTTTACACAAAAACGGAGCTTTGTCTTTGGGAATTGTTGGTTGTGGTTTCCATAAACTCAGCTTCAATGCTCTATCGTTGTTATTGGGGGCACTGGTCTTTTCCTGTTCATTGCACCTCTATCATACGAATGGTTACTGTGAAATGCCTTGCCCAGCGGATAATCGTTGTTATGATGAACGCCGAATATTTGGTAAGATAGCCACAATAGCGTGGTAGGACATCGAAGGGGATCAGGTCGTGTTGGCATTTGCAAAATATTCGGCATTTCTTATCGTTGCGGCGGGATTGGGGTTTGCCGGCACCTACTGGTTTTTGAATAAGTCGTCCCAGGATATCAGCCTGACAAATTTGGCGCTGGGGAAACCGACACTGCAAAGCAGTTACCATAAACGCTACAAATCTTCTCCAGTAGATGGCAGGATCACCGGAAAAAACTCCTTTATCACAAAAAAAGAGAACAGGCCGTGGTGGCAGGTGGATTTACAGGCGCTGCATGAGCTAAGTCAGATAAAGATTTATAATGTGAAGGGAAAATACAGTAAGCGGGCTTTTTCAGTCGACGTTCTGGTCTCCCAGCATGGTGATGAATGGACGACGGTTTATCTGAACAAGGGAGTTCCTTTTGGTGGTAAAGGTATGAAAATGGGGCCTTTGATTGTTGATATGGCTAATAGTGAACACCGCCTCACCCGATATGTCCGTTTACAGCTCGCCAAGAAAAATATGTTACATCTCGATGAAGTCATGGTGTTTGGTAAAAATAACAGGGCTGGGGGGTAGTAGTTTGAAACTGGCACTTATTCCGGCTCGCGGCGGCTCTAAGCGTATTTCTGGAAAGAATATCAAATCTTTTTGCGGACAGCCAATCATCGCCTATTCCATTGAGGCGGCGCTGGCTAGTGACTGTTTTGATCGCGTCATTGTCTCAACAGACCGTGAAGAGATTGCCGAGGTGGCAAGGGAGCATGGGGCTGAAATTCCCTTCATGCGTCCGGCTCGTTTTTCCGATGATCACGCCACAACCATGGATGTCATCCGCCACGCTTTGTCTTTTTATGAAGATGCTGGCGAAACGATCGAAGCCATTTGCTGCCTTTATGCAACCGCTCCTTTTGTAACGGCCAATGATTTGCACGCGGGTTGGGAGCTTATGGCCCAAAGTGATGCTTCTTTTGTCTTCAGCGCCACGTCCTTTCCATTCCCTATCCAACGGGCTTTTTATCTTGATGAGAATGAGCGGGTAAACATGTTCCAGCCGGAGAATCTTGAAACCAGATCACAGGACTTGCGCGAGGCCTATTATGATGCCGGACAGTTCTACTGGTGCCGGGCGCAAGCAGCTCGTGACAATTTGCCGATTTTTGCTCCTCATTCAAAGCCGCTGCTTATGGCGCGCGAGCGTGTTCAGGATATTGACACGCTGGAAGACTGGAATTTCGCCGAGAAGCTTTTTAAATTACAAGCATAAGGGTTAGTCGTCCAGCACACGGATGACGCTGAACGCTTCGGCGGCGGCCATGCCAACGCTGGCGCCACGATAGGCTACAAGAGCCTTAACCGCCTCATGAGAGCGGATATGGGGAAAAGGCCGCATCTCGCTATCATAGCAGGCAAGTGCCGCCATCTTCTGTTCAAGGTATTGTTTTATATTGGTGTATTTTGCGGGTCGGAAACCAGTGGCTGTCTCTGGCGAGGCCCAGTCAGTACTGGATAGAACCTCAAATCCGTAGATTTCCCTGACTGGGCTGCCAGGCATTGGCCTACAAGCAGTCAGCACAGCCTGGTGAACAATTCTGTGATCGATATTGAGATCATGACCATAGTGGGTATATATTATCTGTGGCTTTATCTTAAAAATTATAGGTTCGATTTTCTGAATCACATCAAGAAGAGGCATTGTATCAAGCTTGTTGTCCGGCAGTCCAAGGCATATAGGAGTTATGGTACCTAGAATTTCCGCTACTTTTTGGGCACTGCGTTCGCGTTTCGCGGTTTTATCGTTATCTCCTCCCTCACGCGAGCTTTCGCCATCAGCAAAAAACACGACATGCACGCTATCGCCCGCTGCCGCATGCTTTGCCATCACTCCTCCGCAGCCGAGCACCTCGTCATCGGGATGAGCTGCCGCTATTAAAATGGTTTTATTCATGTTCAGGCTTTCCCGTCATCATTTTTTCGATAAGATATTTTTACATTTGACCGCAAGATACCGCCATCAAGCTTGGCTTTATAAAACTCCATACGCATATCCCCAAAATCCATAAAGGCGTTGGGATAGCCTGGGGCATCAAGCATGCGAATATGGTCATAAAGCCTATTTTGATCCATTTGCTCGGACAACTGGCTCATATCCGGTGTTCTTCTTTTAAAAAGGGTCACTTCACCCGTCTGCTCGACCGGCTCGGGGTGGGTTGTGACGATTTCCTCAATCATCTGCATGATAATGCTGCCTGCGCGCCGAAAAATCTGTTCGGCGCTTCCCGATAGATTAAGCTCGCGTTTCATATAAACTGGCCCGGCATCAAGCTCCTTAACCATGCGGATAGCACTGAGCATGGTGGTTTTGTGACCAAGGGCAATAAGGTTCTGCAACGGACTTCCGCCGCGCCCATATGGCACATCCGTCATATGAAATAAAACGCATTCGCAATTGTTCAGGATATTTGAGGGGACAATCCAAGACCAGTGGGGGAAAAACAGATAACGTGGTTTTATCATTTCAAGACGATCCAGCGTGAGATCTTTTTTATTTGTCATAAGGTGCCACTGACCGGGCAGTTGGTCGCGAATTTCGGCAAATGAATCAAGATTCCAGCCTTTCGTAGTAGCGATTGCATAGGTACTCATTGGCAAACCGTCCATTTTTCTAATCAGTTTTATCAGTATGAAAAACTACGCCATATGCGCAACACGTTCCAGTCGATCTTTCGATATTTTACGAAATCCAGCTCTTTGGAAGGTCAGCCAGGAGGCTTTGTTGTCGGGGTGGATTTCCGCGATGATATGATCACCGGAAAAAATCCTATTGCTAAGTTCCAAAGCTCTGGATGCGAGTCCACGCCCGCGGGCATGCGGAGCGATCAAAATTGAGATTTCCAGCATGTCTGTATGAGTTCCGTCCTGCTTGGGGAAGGGATCCAGACGCAACACACCACAATTGCCCGTTGCATCAACAATATTGAGCAAAACATGTTCATGCCTGGCCAGCCTGTTGGTCATCCACTGCATATGCTGTTTCTTTGACGGCACCGCGTTGTTGCGGAAATATTTGCGGGTGTCAGGGTGCGACTGCCATTCAAGATGATTTTTTGCATCATTCATTGTGGTTGCCTGCAGGCTGACTTCACCAACTAAATTGCATTGCAATATGGCAAGAAAAGCCCGGGATGCACCTAGGCCGTCACAAGTTTCAGCTGCGCGCGCCGACATTTCAGGCAATGCTTCGCCCTTGTTGACATTGGTAAGGCGGTGGGCAATATCATCTGGGGTCAGCTTTTCAGCACGCGGTAAGACAATCGCTGCACCGGCTTGCCCCAACTGATTGGCAATGGTCAGCTGGTTGTCGGCGGTGACGATCATCAAGGTGGGCAGGCCAAGGCAGCAGCGCTCCCATGATGTTGAGCCTGCCGCGCCAATCGCCAGATCGGCATTGACCATAAGGTCTGCCATGTCGGCCTCAAATCCGTGAAAAATCACTGTCTGGGTCATCTGTTCGGCAAGAACGGTCAAGCCCATGGCATCAGGATCGCCATTGCCGACAACGACGTCGATTTCGACGTTCATTCCCGTCTGTTTGACGGCTTCCAGACACATATTTGTAACCTTGTGTGGATCGCTTGCGCCAAGGCTGACAAGAAGACGTTTGATTTCTTTGCTCACTTGTCGCCGCTCAAGAGCCTTGGCACGAAGGGCCTTGAATTCAGGGCGTAGGAGGGCATAGTCTGTACCCATCAGAAAACACGCCGATGGGGGAGTGATGCCCTCATAGTCGGCAGGTTGGCGACCAAACGTTTGGTCGAGCAGGACATCACAGTCGTGTAAGCGTTTCGGGATATCGTCAATGACCAGAATTTTTCGCGAGTAGGGTCTCATGGCGGTTTCGAATATGGCGTCGCGCTGATAATGATCAACAACAAGCAGGTCGATGTCTGGATATTTTGCGCCGATTGATGCCGCTTCCTCTTCGGCATGATCAGCCGAACAGTCTTGCAGCTGATATATGTCATGATTTGATGTTGAAAGTGTAGGCATGGTTTGCAATGTGTCCGGCCCGACGGCGAAACAGCAGGTCCAGCCGTGATCCGCCAGAAAATTGGCCAGCGTCAGGCATCGCATGATGTGGCCGCCACCAATTTGCATTGAAGCATCTGCCCGAAAGACAGCACAAAGCATGTTCGCATTCTCCTTTAAACTGCTATCTTACACCCTCTTGCAGTTTATGAAATGCGTTAAAGGCAAGCGCTTGAAATAGCAACCCGCTGGATTAAGAAAAATTTCTTATCCCCTCCTGCATTCGCTCACGTTACGATCTTCACAGGGAGAAAGTCATAGAGGTAAAGAACGTGAAATATGGATCAGACTCCCAATCTTGAACTCCCTTATCTAATGGCGGCGCAGGCACAAAAGCATGTCACTCACAATGAGGCGATCAGGGCACTCGATGCAATTGTGCAGCTTTCGGTCCTTGATCGCGACCTTACCGCTCCACCTGCAACGCCTGTGGATGGCAATCGCTATATTGTCGGAGCTGCATCAACGGGCGACTGGTCGGGCAAGGATTATCAGCTAACTGCCTTTCAGGACAATGCATGGATGTTTTATGCACCCGTTCAGGGATGGATTTGCTGGGTCGCGGATGAAGACAAGCTGCTCGTCTGGGACGGTGTTTCCTGGGTTGAGCTATCAGGCAGCGCATCTGTAAACCCGGCACCTCTGGTTGGTATCAATACCACTGCAGATAGCACAAACCGGCTTGCGGTCAGTTCCGCCAATACTTTGTTAAGTCATGAAGGCTCAGATCACAGGGTCAAGATCAACAAGGCATCTGTTAGCGATACGGCTTCGTTTTTGTTCCAGGACAACTGGTCGGGTCGCGCCGAAATTGGCCTTGCCGGGGATGATGAATTTCATTTCAAGGTGTCAGGAGATGGGTCGAGCTGGCATGAAGCTATCACGATCGACAAAGATACTGGCGCTTTGTCGTTCCCCAGTGGATTTGACCAACCACCACAACCCATCAACCTTACTGCGAATGACATAATTTATATCGATTCTATTGCGGGTAACGATAGCAATGATGGTTCAAGCGCAGCGCTGGCGGTCAAGACGGTCCAGCGAATGAACGAGCTTTTCACAGTTGGTCGCACTCTGAAAATTTACATCTTGAATGATCTTGTCTGGGACCAGTCATTGATTGTTGGCTATGTGGTTCCCAAACTCGAAATATATGGCAGAACGCCCGATAATAGCGGCTGGGAGGAGCGGACTATTACTGTCGAAGATTCCACAAATAATGGCAGTTATGTCGGTGGCTTTGCCCTCAAATCATTTGCCAATGTCTATTTGTATCAGCTCGACATAAATCTTGTTGGCACGAGATCGAGGGCCTTTATGAACTTTCTTGATGATATGGCATATCTAAGAACAAAGAACGTCACCGTACGTAGGCCCGGTACGGGAAACTGTAAACTTTTTGCCAGTGGTGCGTCCTATGTCCCTAGCCAGCACGGAACCTTGACCATTGATGCCAGTGCGCAGGGATATATCGCAAATGGTGTTACTGCTGGTGCCGATCCCAATGACGACTGGCGCTATCCATCAAATGTAACCAGCATGTAGAGGAAAATTTTATGAATAGGGATATAAAAAACGAGGTCATCGAGACTGTCCATCTGCTCGATGGAACTGTTTTACACAATTGGTCATGCGGGGAGGTATTGGCCAGATATGGCGTGAAAATCCTGAAGAAAGCACAATGGAACGAGATCCGGCGAAAACGTAGCGCGATGTTGTCGGAGTGTGACTGGACCCAATTGCCAGATACTTCGTTGAACGAGGGGTGCCGGTCCTCATGGGCATCATATCGTCAGTCTTTGAGAGACATCACTGGCACCTTTGCCAAGCCCGAAGATGTGCTATGGCCAAAGCACCCTTGATGGTCTATGAAAATAGTCCATATAGCGATCAAAATGCTGGGATGCACAGAGTGGGAATTAAAAATAAAAACAGATTTCTCACTTATGAATATTACCGTGAACGGTTGACACTAAGCTATTTGAAGCGTTTGTCTATTTATCTGATGGATCAGATCGAATATCTGCCAAGGCATTTGCGGCGCGAATTCGTGTTGAAGATGCGCGGCAAGGCCTCAGGTATATATATCGTTTGCAATATTGCCCGCTGGAAGCGGGAAATCATCGCTCAGTTACTGTGGCAAGAAACCGCTAGATCTGTTTATTTTGTGCCGCTGGGCGTAGAAAAATTCAAGGTGGAAAAACTGTTGCAGGGACGTGATGATCCTGTCTTTGTGATCTGGGGAATGCCGGACACGCCGGTTCTGAGTGACCTTGCGGCAGATCGCGATATTCCGGTTTGGCGTATTGAGGACGGTTTTATCCGATCAGCTGGGTTGGGAGCCAATCACACCCTGCCCGAAAGCTTGATGCTCGATAAAAGTGGCGGCATCTACTTCAATAGTGAAATCCCATCTGATCTCGAAAGTTTTCTGAAAACGCATGATTTTTTGGATCAAGAGAGAGAATTGGCTCGGCGCTGCATGGACATTGTCCTCGCCAACAAAATTACCAAATACAATCTAAATGAAATCGGAGGTCACTATCAGGTTTCATCGGATCGCAAGAATATTATGGTGTTTGGTCAATGTGAGGATGACGCCTCCATCATTTTTGGCAGCCCCTCTTTTAAGCTCAATAGCGAGTTGATTGAAAAGGCAATTGAGGAAAACCCTGATGCCGATATTTATTTTCGGCCCCATCCCGATGTTACCGCTGGCCTGAGAAAAGCACTGTCCAATGTTTATGACTATGCCGACCAGGTGTGGATTATGGACAAGCCTTACCCGGTCTGGGAGAACATAGAACGCTTTGATCGAATTTATGTGATAACCTCTCTGGCGGGTTTTGAGGGAGCCATGCGAGGATGTGACGTTCGGGTTTTTGGGCAGCCATTTTATGCAGGTTGGGGCATTACAGACGATTTCCTTTCATGTGAGCGGCGGGAGCGCAAATTAACACTCGAAGAGGTTTTTTTTGGTGCCTATTTGCAGGCTCCCAGCTATATTGTTCCTGGCACTGGCAAACCGTCCAGCATTGAGGAGGCGATAAAGCGTCTCAGGTCGGGATAAGGGTGGAGTTGTCGAGAAAAACATAAGCGATGCGATGGACAAACAAAGTAAACCAACAATTTTTGTCTGGCAATGGGGACGCTTGGGAGCCGGGCCACGATATGGCTATGAACTGGCGCAGGGATTGCGTGGGTGCGGTGACTGTAAAGTATTTTTGTCTCTGTCACGACAGTCGGAGGTCTTTCTGGGCGGTGTAGATCGCTCCCAGGTTGATTTACCGGTTTCGACATTTACCAATAATAGCAATTGGGAAATTCTCAGCCGAAGCCTGCGCCTTGGTAAGGTTTTGCAACAGGTTGAGGATTTTGTCCGTGAGACCACGCCGGATGTTGCCATATGTGCCATGCCAGGTTTTTGGGATCTTGGCGTTACCCGAAGACTTGTCCGGCTAGGCATTCCTGTCATTACGATTGTTCATGAGGCGAAAGGTCATCCTGGCGACTGGTTCAAGCCCCTCTATGTCTTGCAAAAACATCAGATCATGAACAGCACCGGCATCGCGACACTTACCGATTTTGTCGCGACTGACCTTAGAGCAAAGGGTTTGCTGACTAATCAGGTCCATCGGACGATTGCCCATATTCCGTTTCTTTTTGACGATCTCAAAATACCTGTAGCAAGCCAGCCGGGCTATCCCACCCGCCTACCGCTTCGATTGTTGCTGGCCGGCCGGTTGCAGGCGTATAAGGGAGCTGGACTGCTAACGAAAACCCTGCAAAAGCTTGACGACCAGCCCCTTGAAGTGCGTGTGATTGGTCGGGGCAGTGATCGCGATTTTGAAAAACTTGGCATAATCAAAAATGTTGATTTTCGACTCGGCTGGTGTTCCGAAACTCAGCTGATAGAACATATTGATTGGGCGGATGTTGTTCTGGCGCCATATATTGAAGCCTCGCAATCGGGGATCGTTTCTCTGGCTCATGACCGAGGGCGTCCGGTTGTCGCTACAAGGGTTGGAGGATTGCCCGAGCAGGTGAGCCATGAACAAACGGGACTTGTAGCAGACCGCCTGACGCCCGATTGTTTTGCCGCCACACTTCGTCGCTTTATCGATGATCCAGAGCTGTTTCAGGATTGTGCAAAAAATATCGTGGAAGACGTCAGGCAATCAAAGAGCTGGGAACAGATTGCGCCACAGTTTAGCGATCTCGCGCGAAGTATGCCCTCGTCTCCCTTTCGAGATGAAAAAGTGCTCATATTGCAAAGGGATATTTTTACGGATCAGCTATTTGTAAAACGCTTGTTCAGGCAGGTCGAGCATGGCAATGCGAGCGATCTTGCTTCACCGGGCGAGTTGCGAAAATATCTGACTTCAAAAGCGATTGACCGGGTGGTATTTTCAAACCCTTACCGCCATGAGCATATCACCCAGATATATAAATTTTGCCACGACAATGATTTTCCGCTGCTGGTGATTGAACGGGGCTGCTTTCCAGAAACGGTGTTTTTGGATATGGGGGGATTTCTGGTCGACAGCTCCAGCTATCTAAAAAAATACTGGGATATTCAACCCACCCATACTCAGCAACAACAGCTTGTGCGATATTTATCGATTTATAATAAAGGCATGCAGGCACTTGAGGTGCAATCTGACAGGGGGGGAGGGGCTTTTATTTTACAGAGCGTGGCTGGATCGAACAAACCTGTTGTTCTGATAACATTGCAAATGCCTAGCGATACTGTGACGAATGTGTTCGTTGAAGAGGGCCGTGACTATGACAGCTTCATTGAGCTGATGAGCTCACTCGTTGATAAATTGGGTGACCAGTATTTATTCGTTTACAAGCCCCACCCTCGAACGCCTGATCTGTCGATCATGGGAGCCATAAGCCTTGCCGATGTTCATATCGATGAAGCTATTATAGCCTGCGATGCAGTGATTACTTTCAATTCAGGAACGGGTGTGTTGGCATTCTTGCATGAAAAGCCAGTCGCAATTTATGGGCGCGCTTTTTATGGTGTTGATGGTCTGGTTTCTAAAATCTCCAATCTGGTCGATCTGGAGTATTTTCTGCGCAATCTGCATACCAGCTTTGACGTCGCATTGCGCGAGCGATTTCTGATCCATCTGCTAACCAGAATTTTAAGTGATGTCCGGTTTTTATCGCTGCCATTCTGGAAACGCGGTATTGCCGTCGCCATTCAATATCGCGTAGCTCGCATTTTTGATAGGAGCACGGCGCAAACCAGAATTTTCCAGATAGGCCAGCAAAAAGGTCACATGTCGAAAAAACACAGGACTGTAAGCGATTTCTTTTGGGCAATAAAGCGTTGGTTGAAGAACAGGCTCGACTAGAATCAGCACCCCAATAAATGAGTTCTGCGATCCCGGTTAGATGAGCAGGCCAGCTGAATATTTGCAACTTTCAAAGGCTCACAACAGGAAGTCAGAATCGGCGAGAATAGTGTGGTCAATGTTATCCAGAGTAAAATTATCGCGGTTATAGGAGAGCAGAGTGTTTGCCCCGACCTGTGTTATGCTTAGTTGGCTGAGGTCATCAGTCAGACCTTTGACGGCGGTCATATGAAAGCTGTCCGCAATATCGGCGTAACTATAGATGACGTCCTCACCCCTGTCATCGTCGATCAGGACGATACCGGAGCTACGATCTCCACAATTGATGTCGTTACCGCGCCGCCTTCAATGGTGTCGGAACCGGTGCAGCCATGAATTTTATTGAGGCCGCTGTCACCATAGAGATAGCCATTGGCATCATCACCAAATCTTCGAAATGACGTGCAATGCTCAATGGTCACCCTTCCGTTTTTTGGAAGCAGGCAAAGACGACATCGCCGCCATCAACTCGGTTACCAACTCAACGGCCATCAATAAAATAAAAAGTCATCTGCTGTGAGCGTGATGATATCACTGCCACTATGGAGGGCGTTTTCACCTGTGAGGGTGATGAAATTGGTTGTGTCTGAAGTCAGAGTGACGGTCACTTCTGTCGTGCCATTATTGGTGATGGTGAAGTCAGAAAAATCATCGGCCACAGCAGAATAAAACCGGAAATAATCCAGATCATCCTGGTAGTCGAGAATTTCATCCTGACCAAAATCAGCGTACACAAAGCGGAACTGGTCGGCATGTTTGCCGCCTTGCATACTATCATTGCCAGTGCCACCAATAATGGTGTCATTGCCATTGCCGCCGCGAACATCATCATTACCCCCATCACCGCGCAGATAGTCATTCAGGTTGTTGCCAATAAGCAGGTCATTGCCATGATAGCCAGACATGTTCGCTGTGACGATCCCGCTTCTCAGAGTGTCATCAAAGTTTGAACCAACAAAGCTTTCAACAGAATCAAACAGATCACCCTCAGTTGCCTGACTGTTACCACTTTGATTTTTGATATTGATATAAATAGCCTCATCTGAGGTGCGGGCATTGAAGGTATCCTTGCCATCCCCTCCGTAAAAAGTATCAAGACCATCGAGGGCCCAGTAAAAGGTGTCATTGCCATCGCCGCCATAGGCTGTGTCGTCCCCAAAACCGACATAAATCAGGTCATTGTTATCCTCTCCGTAAAGCGTGTCACTGCCCGCACCACCGTAAAGCGTGTCATTGCCCGCACCACCGTAAAGCTTGTCATTACCACCCAAGCTGCTGAGTTCGCCAGCAATGGACACCTGTAGTTCGTAGGTACCACCGTTCGGGATGTTGGTGGGTGGATTGGATAAACTATAGGCCCCAACGACGATATAATAGGTGCCAGCTGTAGTCAGCGCGGTAGACAAATAAGAATCAAGGCCACTACTGCTTCCACCTGCCCCCTCGCTTGTCAGAGAATCGTCATCACTGTCGATCTCGCTGCCGCTTGCATCGAGCAGGCGGATATAAGAATCAAACGAGGTGCCGGAACCCTGAGCATAATCGATATCAACCGTGATAACGGCTCCAGCATTTGCGACGGTGACAGCATAATAATCAAGGGTATTATTGCCGGTGCCGGTAATGGAGACATGCGGGGTGGAGGTCGCATCTGAGATATCGGCATCGCTAGCAAGACTGAATTCATCGCTGATATCGATTGCTGCCCCGATGCTGTTATTGTTTTGACCCTGGCTTTTGGTAATCTGCCCGGACCCCAGTGAAATTGCCGCAGGTAAAAGCGTCTGGGTACTGTCACCATACAGAGTGTCATTACCGCCATCGCCATTCAGGGTATCATTGCCCAGGTTGCCTGTAAGAATATTGGCCACACTATTGCCTGTGATGGTGTCTGTACCTGTCCCGCCAATGGCATTTTCGATCACTGTATTTCTGGCGATAATGATATTGTTTGTTTCGCCGAACACACTGGAAATGCCCTCGGAGAACAGATTGATAGTCTGGGTGGAGCTGTTTCCCGAATAGTCCAGGGTATCGATACCGCCAGTATCGAAAATTGTGACAGAAGGAAAGTCTGAAGTGCTGAAAGCCGAACCAAAGACAGCGAGGCCGGTATTGTTACCAACCCCGTAGGTGGTATCGCCATTTTGACCGGTTCCGGTTCCATAGTGGGACTGTATGGCGATGATATCGGCAATCTGAGGGGTTAGTACATAGGTATAAGTACCGGTTACCGTCGTATTTTCAGTCTGACTGAAATAGGACATGATTGAGGTCTGCCATGAATCATTGTCATATATCGCGTCATCGGGGTAACTGGCGCTACTATTATAATCACCCTGATGACCAAGTCCCAGTGCATGTCCGATCTCATGGATAAAGGTTTGCAGACGATAGCTGTAATTGTCGGCCCCGACACCGCCACCCCAGGAGGTGTCGACATTGACGGTACTGGAAAGAATGGTCGAGCCACTTGTAAAGCTATTCGAATAGGCGCCACTACTGCTGCTGCTAAATGTTATATCTGCGCTGCTGGTGGTGGTGGAGAAACTAAGACCGGAGGCGTTGGCCCAGGTGTCCAGGGCTAACAACACCATGGTTTGATCGGCAGCTTGCAGCGAAGAAATATCGACGGATATGTTTGTATGATTGAATGAGCGGGCCGAACGGCCACTGTCCAACCAGTATCCATCGGTCAGATATGTGGCTAATTGATCGTAAGTTCCAACCGTCATTTTTAAGCTCCTGTAATCGTGCGTTAAGACCAATATCAGCAAGTCGAAGATAGTGGAACGCTCTAAACATCATTTAGGTTGACGGATCCAGGGAGACCGCCTTGGTTGGCAATCAGGCATCCAGCTTACAAATTTATGATGGAAAACCAGATCCACCAACAACCTCTAATTCTGTTTCCCGCCAAAACTTAAACCTAATATACTTTCACAGGGTTGTTCAAGGCGTTTCATGCCTCAGTGGACTATATTCCGGAGTTGCCAAACAAAGTATCGGTACCGGTGCGCTATCCGGTTTGTTGCTGCGTGTTCCAAGTACATTTGTTTGCTTGCCCGGTACAGGATTGATGTCCAATCCTGGCGTTGCATCTGGCCGTACACGCCTTTTTTCCATAGGCAAATGGCGTAGAATGGGATCTTTGTTGTCAGGACGTTACAAAATATTGCTGCTGCTTGCCCGCTTCCTCACATGAGGCAAGGGAGGGCACGGCAGCGAATAATAACGCGAGCCCCATAATAATCCTGTTCGATGGTTTTTAGCCGCTTTACGCACCTGTATAAGTCCTTTATTTTGGTGCCCGTACAGCGCGGAGGATTTCATTGAATGTTGTACTTGGTTGCATCACCGCCTTCGTCATCTCCCAGTCTGGGCGGTAGTAGCCTCCAAGGTCCACTTCTGAACCTTGCGCCGAATTCATCTCTTCTAAGATACGTGTTTCATTTTCACGCAATGATTTTGCAAACCCGGTAAACTGCGATATAAATTCTGCATCACCATCGTGCTTGACAAGTTCCTCGGCCCAGAACAATGCCAGATAGAAATGGCTACCGCGATTGTCTAGCTCACCTGTCTTGAGTGTGGGGGATTTGTCTTCCTCAAGCAGGCGTTCGGTAGCGACTTCCAGTGTCTTGGCGAGGATAGCGGCGTGAGCGTTGCTGGATTTACGGGAAATTTCCTCAAGCGAGATGCCCAGCGCCAGAAATTCGCCTAGCGAATCCCACGCCAGATGGTTTTCTTCCTTCAGCTGAACCAACAACATGGGGGCAGTACCGCCAGCTCCGGTTTCGAACAGACTGCCACCCTTCAAAAGTGGTACGATGCTGAGCATTTTGGCGGAAGTGCCCAGTTCCATTATGGGAAACAAATCGGTCAGATAATCACGCAGAATGTTGCCGGTGACTGAAATCGTATCCTTGCCGCGGATCACCCGCTCGAGTGTGTAACGCATGGCGCGCACCTGGGACATGATCTGGATATCGAGCCCTTCGGTGTCGAGCTCAGACAGGTATTGCCGAACTTTCTCGATCAATTTCAAGTCATGGGGACGATATTCGTCCAGCCAGAACACGGCAGGAATGCCAGACAGGCGTGTACGCTCTACGGCCAAACGAACCCAGTCGCGCACGGGACCGTCCTTGGTCTGGCACATGCGCCAAATATCGCCTTTCTCGACCTGTTGTTCCAGCAGGATTTCATTGCTGTCATTGTCGATGATCCGGGCTGCGCCATCCACCTGGATTTCAAAAGTTTTATCATGCGAGCCGTACTCTTCCGCCTTCTTGGCCATCAGACCGACATTGGGTACGGTACCCATGGTAGTTGGATCGAAAGCGCCTTGTGTTTTGCAGAAATTGATCACTTCTTGATACATGCGCGCATAGGTACTTTCGGGATTGACCGCCTTGGTGTCTTTTAATTTTCTATCAGGCCCATACATCTTGCCACCGCTGCGGATCATGGCGGGCATGGAGGCGTCGACGATCACATAGTTGGGCGAGTGCAGGTTAGTGATCCCTTTGCGCGGATCGACCATCGCCAGTTCGGGGCGTTCTTCCACGCAGGCAAGCAGATCGTGCTCTATCTCCACCCGCACAGAACGCGGCAACTGTTTGATCTTTTCGTAGATCGTGTTGATTCCATTGTTGGGATTAACGCCCAGCCGTTCAAAAAGCTCGCCGTGTTTTTCAAAAGCCTCTTTATAATAAATACGCAAAGCATGGCCGAATACGATGGGGTGAGAGACTTTCATCATTGTGGCCTTCACATGCAATGAAAACATGACGCCGGTCGTTCGCGCATCCTCCATCTGCTCCTCATAAAAAGCGCATAAGGCCTTCTTGCTCATAAACATGGAGTCGATGATCTCGCTGTTTTCCAGGGCCGTATTTTCTTTCAGCACCATACGTTCACCATAACGAGTTTCCAGCTCCATGCGGACATTTCGTGACTTATCTAAAGTCAGACACTTCTCGGAGGAATAGAAATCACCGCCTCGCATGTGGGAGACGTGCGTGCGCGAGGCTGGGCTCCATTTTCCCATCCAGTGTGGATTTTTCTGCGCATAACGCTTGACGGCCTGCGCGGTGCGACGGTCGGAGTTACCCTCGCGTAACACCGGGTTCACCGCGCTGCCCAAGATCTGAGCGTAGCGATTTTTAATATCTTCTTCGTCCGGTCCGTTTGACTCCTCGGGGTATGCGGGTATGGCAAAGCCCTTCTCCTGAAGTTCAGTGATGGCCCATTGCAACTGATTCACCGATGCGCTGATATTGGGCAACTTGATGATATTCGTTGTGGGCTCCTGGGTCAGCTTTGCGAGTTCGCCAAGCGTATCTTCGACACGCTGGTCAGGTTTTAGATATTCGGAAAACTCGGCCAAGATTCGTGCAGATAGGGAAATGTCGCATTCACGGATCTCTATGTTCGCCGAAGCAACAAAGGTTCGTAGAATGGGTAACAATGAATAGGAGGCCAGCAAGGGTGATTCATCTGTCAGGGTGTAGAATATTATCGAATTGGCTTTGTTCATGTGCAATTTCCTACTGGGTTTCTAAAACTCAGTGTGAGTTTTTTTTAAGAAGAATAGACTGCCTGCTTAGCTGAGACAATACCTTGTAGGTTAGTTTGAGATGCCTCTGGATTAGTAGACACCTTGCTTGGTAAAAGAGAAGCAAGGGGTAATGCGCGGATGGAAAATAGCCCACGAATATGATCAGTCATTGCAACTATTTTGTATTTTCTTCGCGGTAGCGGAAACGAAAATCATCAGGTTCAGGACGGAAAATGGAAGCGGTATGTACAGTAACGCGATCATCTGCGCCCCTTTCTGGCGATTTCGGAACGCCCAAGCACAATAAAGCTTGCGCTGATGTTGAAACCGCGATCAATTGCGCGGAATTAAAAAATAAACAAGGCAGGACCCATGGAAAAGCAGAGTTTAAAAAATAAAACCGCTCTCGTTACCGGCTCGACAAGCGGTATTGGCCTAGGAATAGCAAAAAGACTGGCCAGTACCGGCATGCATATTGGTCTGAATGGCCTTGCAACGGCGGAGGAACGGGAAGCGGCGCTTGTTGCTGTCAAGGAGGCAGGAGCCGGTGACGTCAGGTTTTTCGGTGCCGATCTGCGCGAGGTCGGGCAAATCGAAGCAATGATAGATGAGGTGGAGTGCTGGGGTGGGGTCGATGTTCTGGTAAATAATGCTGGTGTGCAATTTACGACTTCACTAGCTGACGCAACGACTGAAGTTTGGGATGCGGTCATCGCTATCAACTTGTCTGCTGCTTTCCATACCATGCGTCTTGCTTTGCCGAAAATGGCAAAAAACGGCTATGGCAGAGTGATCAATATTGCCTCGGTACATGGATTGGTTGCTTCGAAGAACAAAGCGCCCTATGTCGCCAGCAAATTCGCCCTCACCGGCTTGAGCAAAGTGGCTGCGCTCGAATATGCAGAGATCGGGACTCGCGAAACCGGAGGCGTTACGATCAATGCGATCTGTCCGGGCTGGACGGAAACGGCCTTGATCGAACCTCAAATTCAGGCACGTGCCGCCGAACGTGGCGGTGACCGTCAGGCCGGGGTCGCCACTCTGCTTGCTGAGAAACAACCCAGCTTGCGTACCTCTTTACCTGAAGAGCTGGGGGAACTGGCGCTTTGGCTTTGCTCGCCGGTCGCGCATAATATTACGGGTACCACTATCCCTGTTGATGGCGGCTGGACAGCACAATAGCGCCCGGGCTTGTCTGGAAAGGGCCACATTCAGCTGCCTCATTTCCATTGCTGGACGACTCCCCGGCAAGGAAGTCACGGGTGCTTGTCCTGCGTGAACCTGGGCAAGAAGGACTATCTAATACCAGTTCGCAAAATCATTGATCGTTTCTTGCCCATTTTTTAGAGGCGATTGATGTGATGCGGCTTGCCTCGTTTATCAGGCTGTTCCAGGCATTGCAGCAGGCATCGACGATTTTGTCATAATCTTCGAAGACCTGATTTGACAGGTTGGTCTGGCGCAGGAACTGCCAGATATTTTCGACCGGGTTAAGCTCAGGAGAATAATCAAACCGACAGCTGCCGCTTGCGTCCGGTTCTTGCCATTGTAAACGCCGTAACTCCTCACAACTATAATCATCCCGCAATTTGATCGCCCCTGACATCGCACCTCTCCCAATCACTTGAAACAACAATTACAGAGAATCACAATTTAGTCCTGATGGGAATCCATCAATTGTGAGTCGGCACTTTCGCAAGCTGGTATTACTTGTCCGGGGAGCGAGGCGCGGTAGCGATGATCACATCATGATGACAGGCGCCATCGAACTGGAATATTCTGGTGAATTTGAGCGCGCTGATTTCACCTTTGCAAGAGCTGGCGCACGGTGTTAGCTTTGGGCATTTTTTAGCTGCAGCAGGCCAATACCCATAGCAACAAACAGGCCACCGGTGACTCGATGAAACCAAGTCATGGCCTGTTGATTGCCAAACAGGCCTCGCGCTGATTTTCCAATGAAGCCATAACTGAACAAGGATGAGAACGACAAGCTCATGAAGATCGCTGTTAATATGAAAAATTGCGGCATCAAAGGCTGATCGACTGTGATGAACTGCGGGAATAGGGCCATGAAGAATAAAACCGCTTTGGGATTGGTGAGTGACAACAAGAACCCTTCTTTGTAAAATGAAAAAGAGCTACGTGGTTTGATGGTCGTTATATGTGTGAGAGAAGAATCCGCGATTTTTGCGTTGTGAAAATGACTGATGCCCAAAAAAATCAAATAGAGCGCGCCAATCAGTTTGATGATCAGAAACAAGGACGCTGAAGAGGTCAGCACGGCTCCAAGTCCTGAAATGGAAATGCAGGACAAAATGAACAGGCCGGTGATATTGCCCGCTGTCGACCAAAACACGGACATCAGGCTAGCCGCCATACCGTTTGATATGGCAAGGAAGATCGCCGGTCCGGGGCTGATGATGTAAAAGAACGAAAATATGGAAAAGATGATTAGCAACTCAGTGGTCATGAGCTAGTGCTCCTGCGTCAAGATCGCGTTGCCGATGATCCGCCAGCGGTCGAGGTCGATGAGCAATAGATTGAGCCCCTTGTTCTTGGTTTGTAAAGTGAGGACGAGCCGGTTGCCGTTGACGGTACTATCAAGGTAGGTAGCGCCCTTGGGAATAAGACTTTTTATGGTTCTGGTTGCAATTGGCGGGGCGGCTGCTAAATTCTGGACGCTCATAGTGGCTTTGATGGTATTCGTAGGAACGGTGACTGCAGCTGGTGCAATTGGCTTGGGCTCAGTTGCCGGTTGCGAGGCGCGGTAAGCGATGATACCAATCATCAGGGCAAAACCAAAGATCAGCATGAGGCCCATAACAATAACCAGATATTTCAACATTCGCGCCTGACGCTTGTTAAAAACGGTGCCGGGAATGGGCGCGTTATCGTCGATCTCGTCCGAAACCGGAGCTTCTATGGAGTTCATATGAGTTCGTCCTCTAGTCAAAAACATGTCCTGACCGCGAAGGTCGAGCATGACAATATGCGTCTTGATCAATTCCTTGCTGCGGGCACTGAGGGCATAAGCCGCTCGCGTCTGAAGGTGCTGATCAAGGACGGCCAGGTGCGCTTTAAAGGCGCTACGATAGAGGAGCCGAACCATCGGGTCAAATCCGGCCAGAAGTTTGAGTTAAGCATCCCTGATCTCACCGAGCCAGATCCCCAACCTGAAAATATTCCTCTTGATGTGATCTATGAGGACGAGCATCTGATTGTCGTCGACAAACCAGCTGGCATGGTGGTGCATCCAGCCGCTGGAAATTGGAATGGCACGTTGGTCAACGCCCTTTTGCATCATTGTGGCGACAGCCTGTCGGGCGTTGGCGGGGTGCGCCGCCCGGGTATTGTTCACCGCATTGATAAGGACACCAGCGGCCTGCTGGTTGTGGCCAAAAGCGATGCCGCCCACAAGGGCCTCTCCAAGCAATTTGCCGATCATGGCCGCACAGGCCCCTTGACGCGCGCCTATCTGGCGCTCATCTGGGGCGCGCCAATGCGCAAGCATGGCACCATTGATGTGCCGCTGGCCCGCTCCACAAAAAATCGTCTAAAAATAGCGGTGGTGCCCGAGGCCAAATTCAATGTGGGCTTGGGCAAATTTGCCATCACGCATTATGAGCTGCTTGAAACCTATTTCGACACTGATGGCATGGTGCGGGTGGGTCTTGTGCGCTGTAAGCTTGAAACCGGGCGCACCCATCAAATCAGGGTCCATCTCGCCCATATCCATCATCCTCTATTAGGTGATGACGCATATGGGGCAGGATACAAGGCCAGTGCCCGCAATCTGCCGGAGAAGGCACAACAAGCGCTAGAAAACCTTAACCGGCAAGCCCTGCATGCCTCTGAACTTGGCTTCGAGCACCCCATCACTGGCGAAGAGGTAAGCTTTATTAGTGCGTTGCCAAAAAAAATACAGGCTCTGCTGGATGAGCTGGAATAGGGCGTAATATGAATATCATCAAGGCGGACCTCAATGACCCTGCGCAAGCTGCAGACTTTATCTCTTTGATGAGTCTTTATGCGCGAGAGCCTATGGGCGGTGGCAAGGATTTGAGCGAGCAGATCAAGGCTGCTCTGCCAGTTGCGTTAGCAAGAAGAGACAATTGCATCAGTTTTATCGCCTATGTAGAAGGGAAGTCCGCCGGTCTGTTGACTTGCATGGAAGGGTTCTCGACTTTTGCCTGCAAGCCTTTGCTGAACATTCATGATGTTATCGTCAGCCCGAATTTTCGCGGTCGCAATATCGCGGGCCAATTATTGGAGGCTGCTCAAAAGGAGGCCATTGCGCGCGGATGCGTGAAGCTGACCCTTGAAGTTCTGCAAGGTAATGAAACGGCTCGCAAGGTCTATAGACGCTGTGGTTTTGCGCCCTATGTTCTTGATGCACAGTTGGGTCGTGCAGAGTTCTGGCAAAAACCACTTTCCTAATTGCCATAAACCGCTTGCAATTCATATGGGTTTGGCGCGATAAGTTTTTCCATGAGCAAAGAAAAAAAATCCAGCTATCTGGCCGGTGTGGAAACGGCAACAAGTGCCCTGCGCGGCGTGTTCGACGCAACGCCTCTGCAATATAATGCCTATTTGAGTGATCTCTATGAGGCGCAGATTTATCTCAAGCGCGAAGATCTGGGACCGGTGCGCAGCTATAAATTGCGAGGTGCCTTCAATTTCTTTCGCAAAGCCATGCTGGCTAATCCCGATAATAGTAAATTCGTCTGTTCCTCGGCGGGCAATCATGCGCAAGGCTTTGCGTATGCGTGTCAAAAATTTCGTGTCGATGGCGTCATCTATATGCCGGTGACAACTCCGCAGCAAAAAATCGACAAGACCCGCATTTTTGGCGGTGAGCGTGTGCGCATCGAGCTGATTGGTGATATTTTTGACGAGAGCAACAAAGCGGCCATCGCTTATGCCAAAGATACGGGGGCGATGCTGGTACCGCCGTTTGATCATGCCGATATTATTGAAGGTCAGGCTAGTGTTGGCCTTGAAATGCTGTCGCAGGCGCTACTGAGTGATGGCGCGATTGATCTTTTGATCATGCCCGTTGGTGGCGGTGGATTATCGGCCGGCGTCACTCAGGTATTTGCAGAGATGTCGCCCGGCATCGAAATGATTTATGTGGAGCCAGAAGGGGCGC
This sequence comes from bacterium, assembly GCA_024228495.1. Lineage (GTDB taxonomy): Bacteria > Pseudomonadota > Alphaproteobacteria > Rhizobiales > JAKIUO01 > JAKIUO01. The sequence goes on from JAAETJ010000282.1 coordinate 101,506, forward strand.
CAAGTCTCAAGCGCTCGCTGGAAGCTGGTAAACGCGTGCAGCTCAACGAGATCGATAGTTTTGTTGATGGGGCGGCAGTCGCGCAGGTCGGATCGGTCAATTTCAAACGCTTGAAAAATGTTGATTCGCAAAAAGTCTTGCTTCTTTCGGAAGACAAGCTTTGCGAGACCATTATCTTGATGCTAAATCATGAAGGCATTGTACTGGAGCCCGCTGGGGCGCTGGCTATTGAAGCCTTGCGCTCAATCCCGGCCGGTGACCTCAAGGGGAAGAAAATTGTCTGCGTAACATCAGGTGGTAATTTTGATTTTGAGCGCCTGCCAGAGGTTAAGGAACGGGCCATGAAAGCGTCGGGACGTAAGAAATATTATATCATCCGATTGCCGCAGCGCCCCGGTGCCTTGCGCGACTTTCTAGCGCTGTTTGGACCAGATGATGATGTGGCACGCTTTGAATATCTGAAAAAATCAGCACGTAATTTCGGCTCGATCTTGCTGGGTGTGGAGACAAAAGACGCGAAGAATTTTGCGACCCTGACCAAAAATATGAGCAAAGCGGGCATCCATTACGAAGACATCACCGATGATGATCTCATCGCCAGCTTTGTTATTTAGAATAAAGAATGCGCTCGCCGTGCGGCAGCTTGTGAAGCTGGCAGCAAAGGGCGAGCCCCTGCGCCTTATTCTTTCTGGAATGAATGGCAATCTAGAGCGGTTTGCGTTCACTCCGAATCATTTCAGCTGGCGGTTTTGCTCCGTTTTCGGCGCAAAGAAACTTGAAAATATCCAGATATATCCTGCATTTCTTCACTTGAAACCGAACCAAAACAGCTCAGCTGATTCTGATCCAGAGTGAACGCAAACCGCTCTAGTCCTTGATGCAAAAAGCGCTTTTGTACCGATACGGAAAACCCGTTATTTGTACTAATTCACATCTGATCTGACAACGGCGCAAAAAGCGTTACGATTTTATCGTACATTTCGCTTGCCCCTCAATGGCGGCATCGGGAGAACAGCCGCTTCGTCCGCTCTGCCGCCGTTCGATATAGCCGTGGCGAATGGCCGCTTGGTGCTTCCGGACGAACAGCGGCGCACAATACAATCATCCCAACGCGTCTTCTACAGTCTCATCACTCTCCTTTAGTCGTCACTGCGGCCTTAGACGGCGCTCAAACTGGCTCTGCGTATTTATGTACGACACGATGCTTTGTTGTCGTGCCCAATTTATACAAGCAGCACATTCCAGGACCCAATAGGGAGGATTTTCGTTTACTCCGCAAGAATGTTTTAGGCGCGAGTGTTGCTCATACGTCACACACATTGACCGAGGGTTTCTGCTAGGATTAATGAATAGATGTGATTCGTTGAGCCTCAACCGCTTGGTGGGTGGCAATTGGTGTAGATGGTTTGAGGGAAATTACATGAAGCGCTTGTTGACCGTCGTTTTGGTGAATTTTTTGCTTGCCGGCATGCCCGCTATGGCCCAGGCTGAACAACCCGCCCATGCGGACTGGAACCAGTTTTACTTCGGCATCAGTGGTGGTGTCCTCGATGCCGACACGATGATCGTCGGCCTTGACGGCAGCAGCGTATTTGGTGATGAAGCGGTCATTGCTGACCTTTCTGGCATTGCTGGGCTCTATGGCCTTCAAGCTGGTGCTACTGCGCAATTTGGCAGCGCTGTTGTGGGCATTGAGATGGACTTCAGTGGTTCCACCTACGACAACACTTTGCACTTTAATGATACTTTAAACGCCACTACACCCGACTTTTTCACTTCAGCGCAGCTCAATTGGCTCTCAACGCTGCGCGCCAAGGCGGGACTTGCGTATGGAAACTCGCTCGCGTACGTGACCGGCGGCTTTGCCTTTGCGGATGTTGATTTCTGTGCAACAGATGACATCATTGGCTGCAGGGGTACCTCCACTAACGAGGTGCGCGGCAGCGAAGTCTTCACCGGCTTTACAGTTGGCAGCGGCGTTGAGTTCAAACTGACAGACGCATTGTCGGTCAAGGCTGAATATCTTTACGTCGACCTGGATCGCAAGATATTCACAAACGATGGCCTAGGCACTGATCCTAACACTATTTCTCTTGACATGAATCTTCATGTATTTAGAGCGGGGCTTAACTATAGCTTTGGACATAACGGACTATCGGCTTCACCGCAGCGAACAGCGGGCATGGCCGAAGATGGGCCATTCGTATACGCCAACTGGAACAGTTTCTACGTAGGGTTCAGCGGCGGCGTTTTGGGTTCAGACACAAAGATTGTCGATGTCGACGACAGTCTTTTCGACGACCAAGGCCGTTTGGCGGATCTGTCTGGCATAGCCGGTATCTACGGCGTTCAAGCTGGTCTCATGCGTCAGTTTGGTAGTGCCGTAATCGGGCTTGAAGCAGATATCAGCCGCTCAAACTACGATGAATCGCTTGCATTCGACAGTCTTGCAAACCCCGACCATTTTGCTTCAGCGCAGCTCAATTGGCTCTCAACGCTGCGTGCCAAGGCGGGACTTGCGTATGGCAACAGCCTTATTTATGTGACCGGCGGTCTTGCCTTTGCGGACGTCGACTTCTGCGCGTCAGACGACGGCAATGGTTGCTTGGGTACCACCCACAGCGAGGTGAGCGGCAGCGAAGTCTTCACCGGCTTTACAGTTGGCAGCGGCGTTGAGTTCAAACTGACGGACGCATTGTCGGTCAAGACTGAGTATCTTTACGTAGATCTGGATCGGGAGACCTTCCTTAACAGCGTGACTCCTGAAAGGATATCCGTGGACATGAATATGCATGTCTTCAGGGCCGGTTTGAACTACAGCTTTGGTCATAGCAGCGATCATCGGTTGGTAAGAGACGAGCCAGAATTTACCGCTGACTGGAATGACTTTTACGTCGGGGTGAGTGGTGGTGTGGCCGGTAACAATGCGAGAATCGTAGACCTCAATAGTGGGGTATTCAATGAAGGGGGTGCAAGCGCCGATTTGTCCAGCATAGCCGGGACTTACGGTGTCCAGGCCGGACTAAACTGGCAGATGGGATCGGTCGTACTCGGCCTTGAGGCGGATTTCAGCGGCACGAACTATGATGAAGGGTACGGTTTTGATAACATTACTCCTGACAACGATTTTTTTGCCTCAGCAAAAATGAACTGGCTCTCAACGCTGCGCGCCAAGGCGGGACTTGCGTATGGAAACACGCTTGTCTATGTGACGGGCGGTCTGGCATTTGCGGACGTTGACTTTTGCGCCACAAGAGACGACGGAGCAACAAGCTGCAGGGGTACCTCCGCTCATGAGGTGAAAGGAGATGCCATCTTGGCCGGATTTGCTGCTGGAACCGGGGTCGAGTTCAAGATCTCCGATGCTCTGTCAATCAAGACTGAGTATCTGTTCGTCGGTTTGGATAACGAAAAGTTCACAAACGATGACCCAGGCACTGATGCTGACAGTATTTCTCTTGATACGGATATTCATCTCTTCCGGGTCGGACTTAACTACAGCTTTGGCCCCCTCCCAGCGGTTGAATAACACCTGAGGTGGAGTTGTCGAGACACGTACTCAGCCCAAAGTACAAACGCGAGCGTCCCCGCTCAATCTGACAGACACTTAGGGCTACTTGTTTGCAATGCAAACCCCGGTCGAGCGGGGAATCAGGACAATCCATATGGAGCACAGCGTCTAAATGATCGCGTGCTCTTGACCGTTTGCCGCTATGCTGCAGTGCGAAAGGTTCCGGCCAACGAAGTCCGCTCCGGGTCTTCGCTTCGTCCGGTAACTGTCCGAAACGGGGCGATGCAGACAGCATAGCGCTACTACTAGTCGATGCCAGGCGAACCAGGCATTAGTGCGTATCACCGATAAGTGGGTACCGGTTATGGGTTATACGCATAAACAAACAGATAGATCGCTGTTTTTTGGCCGGTTTCCAGATCAGGCGAACACCGAGGATGTGCGCCGATATCAGTTGCACATGACAAAGATCTGCTTGTCCCTTCCCAACAGGTCCGGCGCGGTTTCTGCCTTGAAGTTTTTCTTCAATAGAACGCTTGGGCGTCACGATATCGGCGAGCTCATTCCGGTTCCCCGCGAATACCGCAAACTGTGCCTGCTGTACTCAGTCAGAAAGAAGTGGCAAAGCTTTTGGCTGCCGCGCCCGGTCTCAAGGCGCAGGCGGCATATGGCAGCGGAGATAGGGATCAGGTCAATTGGTACAACAGCTCAATTGGTCTGCTGTTGAAGAGATAGCAAAAAGTTGCAACAATATCGGACTGTAAAAAGATCAATTTCCGTCATTACGAAACCCTATCGAAACCCCAAGGTGTTATTCACACATTGAAGGTTGCGCCAAGTCATTGAAAATAATGGTGGGCCCGGCAGGACTCGAACCTGCGACCGGACGGTTATGAGCCGTCAGCTCTAACCAGCTGAGCTACAGGCCCATCTGTATTTTATTGCCAACCCTTGCCAGCCTCTCCAAAAAAAAGGACCCTTTGGCGAGGTTTGGTGCAATAAAAAAGGTGCATTCGTGGTCAGATCACCACATCTATTACGGATTGACGGGTGCATGCAAGCGCAAATCGACTTCCTTTTTTTTTGTGACCATCTTACAGCCATAGAATTTTGATAATTTATCTTAAATAGTGCGATATTACGGCGCCTTATTGCTTAGGACGGGGCCACAGACAAACCACAAACCGGAGTCTCCTCATGCGATTTCTTCCCAATTTTCAACAATCTGCCCCCCTGCAACCCCGATCTTTAGTGGCGATCGCCACGATGGCTGCGGTTGCCCTGCTGGTTCTTTGTCAACCAAAGCCACTCCACGCCCATGACGGGGATCATGATGAGGCAAAAGCTGCGCGCACGCTGACGCTTTCGGCCACCGGCTCCATCAGTAGCCGGCCTGATATGGCCAACATCAGCACAGGGGTGACGAGCGAAGCGGTGAAAGCCCGGGACGCCCTTGACGACAATAATGATGCCATGGCCCGTATGATGAAAAGTTTGAAAGCAGCCGGACTGGAGAGCCGCGATATAGCCACATCGCAATTTTCCGTGCAGCCACGCTACCAACACTTCAAAAATGGCCGCGCCGCCAGGATCATTGGCTATCGGGTCTCAAACTCTGTACGTATAACGGTGCGCAATTTAAATCAGCTGGGCACCATCCTTGATCGCATGGTAACCGTTGGTTCCAACCGTATTAGCGGCATCCAGTTTGGCCTCCAGGATCCTGATAAGACACTTAATGATGCGCGCAAAGACGCCATGCGAGCGGTGCTCGACAAAGCAGCCCTTTATGCAAGAGCCGCCGATGTCAGGCTTGGCGATATTGTGTCGATCAGCGAACAAGCAAATCGGAACTTTCCACGTCCAATGAAAATGCGCTCCATGCGCGCCAAGAGCTCAGTACCAATCGCGCCGGGCCAACACACCAGCAAGGTCACCGTACATGTCAAATGGTCGTTAACGGAATAAATCATCCGCGACGATCAGCCATTATTGCGCTGACCAACCGCCATCAATCGAAACAGAGCTACCGGTCATATTATGCGCCAGAGGGTTATCCATCCTTCAAGCGATTCAGAACCAAGCGTATATTGCAACAAAAACAAACAAAACCTTGAAAAAGTGCTCAGTACAGTGGCAAACTTGGCTCAGGTAGCTTGAGAGTTACTGATTTTTTTACCTGGCGGCCTGATTGATACTGACCGTCGCCCCGGTTCATCAAAGGTTACAATCCCGTTGTCGAGATTTTACGCGGACACTGCTCTCACTGCTCGTGCCGAAACACTCAACCCGGCGCAGCAATACCGTGCTCAAAGACAATGAGCCTTTTCATGTTGTAGACCAGATTAATCATGCCGATGCGGACGCTGGTGCGCTCAATGCCAATTGAACGGATCAGCTTGCCGCCCATGGATCGTTCCTGAAAACCGAACACATGCTTGACGCGAACTCGCATCTTTGAGCGGGCTTTATTGGCCTTTTTCTGACGTTCGGCGAGCGGTTTGCCGCGCTTGA
>JAAETJ010000283.1 GCA_024228495.1 bacterium
AAACCTCTAATATCTTAATCAAATGGAGAATATTATGACCAGTACCAATCCTTCAAGACTCGCCATGGTGCCGTTCGTCAGTGTTGATGACATGATGAAAATTATCAACAATATCGGCCTTGAAAAGCTGCTGTTTGAATTGGCGGGATATATTGAGGATGATTTCAAGCGGTGGGAAACATTTGATAAAACCCCACGTGTTGCAGCCCATTCGGCTGAAGGAGTGATCGAGTTGATGCCGACCTCGGACGGGGAGGTCTATGGATTCAAATATGTAAACGGCCATCCAAAAAATCAACAGGAAGGTTTCCAGACGGTTACCGCTTTTGGAGTTCTGGCAGATGTATCCAACGGCTATCCGGTATTATTTTCAGAAATGACAATTCTTACCGCCCTGCGTACTGCAGCAACTTCAGCACTGGTAGCAAAATATCTGGCGCCGAAACATGCAAAAACCATGGCAATGATCGGCAATGGCGCCCAGTGCGAGTTCCAGGCCCTTGCCTTTAAGACCATCTGTGGCATCGAGACGGTGAAACTCTACGACACAGATCCCAAAGCAACCGAAAAGGCGGTCAGAAACCTGGCTGATCAGGGGATCAAGGCAATCGGGTGCTCATCGTCACAAGAAGCGATTGCCGGGGCCGGAATCATCACAACCTGCACTGCCGACAAGCAATATGCAACGATCCTGACCGATAATATGGTCGGCTCCGGTGTTCATATCAACGCTATTGGCGGGGATTGTCCCGGCAAGACGGAACTTCATCGTGACATTCTGTTGCGTTCGGAAATATTTGTCGAATATCCTCCCCAGAC
>JAAETJ010000284.1 GCA_024228495.1 bacterium
TACTTGTAGTAGGTTTTATAGTATTCGGAATGCCCGATATGCACAGGTGACAGGCCGCTTATTCGATACAGCCCCGGCTCAATTTGGCGTCGGCATGCCTGGTAAAATGGATCCAGCAGATACGGCCCTTCGAGATACTGGGTAACAAGTACCTCCTTTTTTTCATCATCAAAAGTGTCGAACAGATCGATGGGCTTCTTACTCGAATGATAAGCCCACATCACCGCGTAATCGAAGCCAATCACGTGATGCAATGCAGTGATCAAGGCCATTTCGAAGTTTGGCTTTCCCAGCGCGACAATCGCCTTCGAAAGAGCGAGATGCCAATCTTCGAGAATTTTAATCTGGCCGGCTCTGATTGGCTGTTGAGCCTTGCTCTTCACTGAAACCTCCCCTTAATGACTAGTTTCAAGAGTCTAGTGACCGGTGAGACTATACGACTATGCGAATTTATTTGATAATTTTCGTGAAACCAAACTAGTCCATATTCTAACAAAAAATTACAAGATATTTCTAAAGGTGGATAATTTGGTCGGTGCCCTCATGCTGAGTGGCCCGAACACAAGAACGAGGAGACACGAGCATGATCAAAAAACAGGATGGCCGCTTGAAGAACTCAAAACGGCGCACTCATTTCATCGCGGCAACAATTGCCTTGGTTTTTGCACAAGCTAGCATCTTTACCGGTTCCGGTGCGATTGCGGCGGAATCCAGCGATCCAATCAAGCTGACGCTGAACGACTGGACAGGTCAGCACATCACTACAACAATCATGGGCAAAGTTCTGGAGAAGAATGGTTACAACGTCGAATATGTAAAGGCCGACTATATTGCTCAATTTGCAGGTTTGCGCTCCGGCGATTTGCATGTGGCGATGGAAATCTGGGAAACAACAGCCAAGCAATTGATGGCGGATGTGGTTGCCACGGGAAAGGTCGATAACATGGGCCAGACCGGTATGCAGGCGATCGAAGAGTGGTGGTACCCTCTTTATATGAGGGACGTCTGCCCTGGCCTGCCGGATTGGAAAGCGCTGAAAGCCTGTGCGGGTAAGTTTTCAACCGCTGAAACCGCGCCAAAGGGACGATATGTGGGCGGACCCGTGGGTTGGGCCGGATTCGATGACGAACGCGTCGAGGCTCTTGATCTCAATTTTGAAGTCATTCATCCCGGAACCGAAGGCACAATGCTGGCCGAACTGGAATCTGCTTATCAACGTAAAGCACCGGTTATCCTGTGGGTATATGTCCCCCACTGGGTAACAGCCAAGTATGAGGGTGAGTTCGTTAAATTTCCCAAATATACCGATGAATGTTACAACGACCCGTCCTGGGGAATTAACCCGGATATGGCTTATGATTGTGGCAAGCCGACCGGTCCAATCTGGAAAATTGCCTGGGCCCAGATGAAAGACAAATGGCCCGGTGCTTACAAAATAGTCCAGAACTACCAGTTGTCGAACGATGAAATGGCAAATCTTGTTGTCGCCGTGGACCTGGATGGCAAAGACCTCAACCTGGTTGTAGACGAGTGGATCGATAAAAATGCCGAGCGCTGGAAAAGCTGGTAGAGTATCGACGATATCAACCGGACTGGGCTGGCACTGACCGGAGGGGGAGGAGAATCGTAACTTCACCCCCATTTTCCCAGACACCGAATCTACAACACACATAGGGTGGACTCATTCGATCCTGATTGTACCGTTGCATTGGAATGAATGATGAACAATCAATCCATCAAACTTGCCTGCAAAGATCTTTGGAAAATATACGGCGAGCGCGCGGATAAATTACTCCGCCAGGCAGACGGAAACATCGATCCAGAAGAACTCTCTCGCGAAGGTGCAATCGCTGCGGTGCGCGAAGTTAATCTGGACGTTTACGAGGGCGAAATCCTCGTCGTCATGGGATTGTCAGGATCGGGGAAATCAACACTGGTACGCTTGATGTCCCGCCTCATTGAACCGACCCACGGCGGCATACTGTTCAATGACAAAGACCTTCTTAAAGTCAGTGATAAGGAACTAATTGAAATCCGACGTCACCAGATGGGGATGGTTTTCCAGCATTTCGCCTTGTTGCCCCATTTGACGGTCTTGAACAACGTTGCATTTCCCTTGGAGATCCAGGGGGTGTCCCAGGACGACAGGCAAAAACGGGCGCTGGAAATAATCGAGCGTGTCGGCCTGGGCGGGAAACACGACTTCTATCCGCGAGAGCTTTCCGGCGGCCAGCAGCAAAGAGTCGGCATTGCGAGAAGCCTCGCCGTTGAGCCTGAACTTTGGTTCCTGGATGAGCCATTCAGCGCATTGGATCCACTCATTCGTCGCGAGATGCAGGATGAGTTTCTCAGATTGCAAAATGTGCTTCGAATAACGATCGTCTTCATCACCCACGATTTCGAAGAAGCCATAAGACTCGCTGACCGGGTCGCTATCATGAAAGACGGCAGGATCGTCCAGATCGGGACGCCGGAAGAGCTCGTCGTTGCCCCTGTCGATAACTATGTGGAAGAATTTACCCGTCACGTAAACCGCAGCAAGGTTTTGACGGCACGATCCATCATGTCCGAAGTGTCAGCTGCGACAGATTTCGGGGGCTCGGTGCTTGTAACCGACCGCGTGGAAGATATAGCCGACAGAATTGAGCGATCACCAACGCCTTTTGCGGTCCATGACAACGAGGGTAACGTGATTGGCTGTATCGACCGGGAAACCATCGTGGATGTGCTCATAGGGCGCAAATTCGGGTGATAAAA
>JAAETJ010000285.1 GCA_024228495.1 bacterium
CTACACCCATGTTCCCCGCTTTGCTCTGGCGGTCCTGGAGGGCCAGGAATGGAACGTGCTCGCTCAAGGTTGGAAGGTCTTTTATCAGGGTTGGTTTTTTCTCATACCCAGCCTGGTTGTTGCCAGCCTCATGGCGATCACAGGGGTGATAGGGGCTTACCGTTGGGCCGAAAAAGCGGATCACGAACGCGAGTTAGCCCATCAGAGACGCGATTTTGAATTTCGCATCATCGAACTACAAGTTCGAGCCAACCACGCTGAAAAACGCGCTGAGCGCGCCGAAAGTCAGGCTAACGCCCGTTATGTCTCGGCCATGGCCGAGGCCAAAAAACAAGCTTTACAAGCCGCTACCGAAATCAAAAAGGGACATTCGATGCAGGCTAAAGCCATTGAGCACACCCAACAATCCCTTCAGAAAGTCGAAAGTGCCTCTCAGAAAGCCGAGGAAGCCTCTCAGAAAGCCCGTAGAGCCACGAAAAAGAAAAACAATGCTATGGGTGCCGCTGAACGAATAAAACGCCGTGAACGGCGTTCTAGGCCCGTAAACAGCTAAACCACTCCCTCTCTCTGCCAGTGCTTCAAATCGCCCTTTGTCCTCAGCTCGGCGGCTATTTGATCCATTGAGTACCCGCTGATCCTTCTACGCCTCATGTTCCCGCTTCGCGGATCACTTTTACGGTTCTCCGTCCAATCCCTGGACCTTTGACTCACAGACAACCGATTGGC
>JAAETJ010000286.1 GCA_024228495.1 bacterium
ATTCCCAATAATATAAAAAAGTTGTCGATGTGGGCGCGTAAGCACCTACTTCTTTTGCCAGACGTTGCCGGAAAAAGAATAATGAATTGTGAATAATGAATAGTGACATATGTCACCTTTGTCAAGCCCCAATTGGGGGCAAATCTGAATTGGGTAAAAGGTCAGGATGATATTGTTTGGTCAACTTAACATAAGCGTCGACAACCGTGGGTTGCAATCCTGTCAAAGGGCTGATTTGGGCAACCGATATGTTGCGTTGCAACAGCAACTTGACTCGCTCATAGTCGCGCAAGTAACGGCCGACGCTGCTTTGGGCGTGATTGCTGTGCCGAGCGATGTCGGCTTCATCCATCCCTTGCTCATAAAGGGTGACGATCTCAGCTTTATGGGTGGGACGCATTCCTTGGTCAAAATAATATCCTTTGGTTATCAGGGATTTGCCCGTTTCTACACGCAAATCTTTGAGCAAGTTGCTGATTTGAGGATTTGTGCGCCCCAACATCAGCCCCAAATCAGCGCAAGTGAGCAAAACGGGGCCGTCAGGATGGTTCAAACCATATTCCACAATGCGTTGCAACCGCTTTTTGAGCAACTCGGACATTCGTTGTCGTCCTGCGCGACCAGTGGGCATGTGAATCATGGTTTCAATATCATCTGGCAACAGAACAGGCCAAGAGAGTGTAATCAAAGGATAATCGCCCGCCGATTTTCCAGGATGTGCCTTGCCACCTGTCGCTTTGGTACCGGTGAAAACCATCCAGCCACTGCTAACACAAGCTGTCGCTGGGTGAAATTCATCAGCCAGATGTTCAACATCCTTGGCCAACATGCCAATAACGCGGCGACTATTGAGAAAACCGTACTCGGTTTCCAGCAAACGAATAACCGCTTGCTGAAAGGTACGTTGAGAGCTTCCTATATAACTGCGGTTCATTCGACCCCCTTTTTAGGCTCAGTTGGGGTGCAACTGAGCCGGTCTAGCTGTTGTGTTAGCCGCTGGCGGCAAAAAGGAGTGTCATTTTGTCGATAAAGGGTCAGATATTCTTTAACCAGCGGTTCGCTGACTTGCAAAGCGAGGCTGATCTCCCCTAGAGAAAAGGATTTGAGGTGAAATTGAACGACGCGCACAAAGGCTTGGATATATCGCTTGACGCAGGTCAGGCTATGCCGGGTACGCAGCGCTATCTGGTCATAGGTTTCTCCGCGCAACCAATGCCCTACGATTTGTGCTTTATGGGTTTGCCCGCGCCCAATCCCGCGCAGATTGCCGCGCGTGGGCAAGGAAATCCCTTTTTGTTGCAGTTTGGCGCAGTCTCGCTTAATCGTGCGCACCGAAACTTGCAACGCAGCAGCCAAATCTTCTTGCGTCGCCGCCGCGCCCTGCTCGACTGCCTCACTCAACAAGCGTTGCATGCGGATGTGGCGCAACGCTTCTCGCCCATGTTGGCTTTCTATTTGCAGGTCTTCTGCGCCCGCATTGATCGTCCAGGTTACTTCTTTGGTTGCCGTTTGCCGCAGAGAACGGCCGTGTGCGGCATCTCGTTTGAGCAAAACAACCCTCATTTGTCCTGGCTGCAGATGAACGGGTTGACCGAGCAAGCAATCTTGGGCATCAGCCAAGAGTGCTTGGGCTATTTTGGGAGCAAAATTGAATTCCTGTTCCATCATATTCAAGAATCTCTGTTCTCTCGATTTGGCTTGAAGCCGTTGATTTCTGTCTTTATCCATTGTGTTCACCTCATTTTTATGGCTTTTCTAGCCATTTTACATAACTGAGGTGACACTTGTCACTATATAGAATTGTGAAGTATCCTTACGTACATTAATTAGTTTTGTCACATCCTCAACGCCGACAAAAAAACCGCTTGCAAAACAAAATAGGGCAACCAGCTAACTTCACAATTCATTATTCACAA
>JAAETJ010000287.1 GCA_024228495.1 bacterium
AGAATTCCTGGTCGCATGCTTGCGTAACGTTAGGGCGAACAGGCGCTGCCATTTGTTTGCTTTTAACGGATCAGGCCTGCATGAGGGCCGATGATCCGGTTAAAAATCCGGCAGGGTATTTTAATGCCATGATTAACCGCGCCAAATCCGGAGATTTGCATCTGCATAAATCGATATTCGGGATATTGAAAAGAGAGGAGGGGGCCAGGATTTAAGGGCTATCAGGGTGGCGGTTACTTTACGTAAGTATGGCGCTGTTAAGCGATAATAAAAGCCCATAAAGGGGTAAATTGAGCATATAGAAGGAAATAATAGTTCATAGCTGTGCCTATGCAGTTTACTAACCTGAGCACAAGATGTAGTATTTTCCTATATGGAGAAATATCCTGCAGACATGATGGATTTTATGGACATGTTTTCAGATGAAGCGGCTTGTCTGGAGTATCTGAGCATCATGCGTTGGCCTGATGGCTACGAATGCCAGCGATGCGGCGGGCGAGATGCATGGAAGATGGGCAGCGGTTTATACCGTTGCCGGGATTGCCGTTATGCGGGTTCTGTTATATCCGGCACATTATTTGAGAACACACGCAAACCTCTTCGTCTTTGGTTTCAGGCCATCTGGTACGTTGTAAGTCAGAAGAACGGGGTTAGCGCTCTTGGCTTGCAAAAAGCTTTAGGCCTTGGCAGCTATCACACCGCATGGGAATGGCTGCACAAACTGCGCCGTGCTATGGTCCGTCCGGGACGAGACCGGCTTGGCGGCATTGTCGAGATGGACGAAACGGTTATCGGTGGCATCCACGAAGGCCGCCTGGGCCGCGGTGATCCGCGTAAAGCACTGGTGCTGGTTGCAGCGCAAGACACCGGCAACGGTATTGGACGTATTCGATTGGCTTGTATTCCGGACGCTTCCGGTGAAACCCTTTTGAACAGTACACTTGAGATGGTCGAACCAGGTACGACGATTCGCACAGACGGATGGCGCGGCTACAATATTCTGTCATCTCATGGCTATGTTCACGAGCCTTGCGTGCATAAAAATGCTTCGGATAAGGACGCAACACCTGCAGCCCATCTTGTTGCCTCGCTTCTTAAACGCTGGTTGCTCGGCACACATCAAGGCGCAGTGTCTCACGAACACTTGCCTTATTATCTCGACGAGTTTACCTTTCGATTTAACCGGAGAACTTCTCGGTCAAGAGGAAAACTTTTTTACAGGATTATCGAGCAGGCTTTGCAGATAGGGCCTGTACCAGCAAAGGCTCTAAACACTACATCTGGTAGGTAGGGCAGTTATCTGCATAGGCACGAGACAAATCATCAAAAGTGGGCATCAAAGCTAAACGCAAAAAAGCAGGATGGAGCAATGATTACCTACAAAAAATCATCTCTCAATAATCCAAATGCAATCGCCATGCCGC
>JAAETJ010000288.1 GCA_024228495.1 bacterium
GAGCAAGATACCGCCAATCCTAAACTCATCCTCACAGTTTGGGGTGTTGGCTACAAGTTTGCTGAGGGTTGATACATGTTCCGCACCCTTTACGCCAGGCTGGCAGTCGTATTGATCCTGTTGTTGGCTGCGATTGGGCTGCTCTACACCTTTCTCAGCACATCCGCCACACGCCTTTATCTGCAGGAGTTGAATCAGCGATTCAACCGCGATCTTGCACGAGACCTGGTTGCAGACCGCAACCTGGTAGCGGAAGGCAAGCTTGACAAGGAGGCATTAAAGGAGACTTTTCATCAATACATGGTCATCAACCCAAGTATCGAGATCTATCTTCTGGATCTTGAAGGCACCCTCCTCTCCTACTCAGCCGATCCCGGCAAGGTCAAGCGTAAACACGTATCGCTTGCACCCATCGAGGCCTTCCTGCGAGATGATGGAGAGCTTCCGCTACTCGGAGACGACCCGCGCAGCCATGATCGCCGCAAGGCATTTTCTGTAACCATTGTACCCTCTGCTGAAAACCCGCAAGGATACCTCTATGTCGTGCTGCGCGGTGAAGAATTCGACTCGGCGGAACAGATAATCTGGGAGAGTTACTTCGTACGTATGAGTGGTCTTGCCGTTGCCGGCAGTCTGATCTTTGGACTGCTGGCGGGACTGCTGATCTTTCGTCTCCTAACCAGAAGACTCCAGCACCTCTCGGTAATGATGGCTGGCTTTCAGAAAAGTAATTTTACTGCTCATCTACCATACTCACGAAAAAAACCGGCAACAGCAGATGAGATAGACCGTCTTGGCCTCACCTTTGATCACATGGCCGAAAAAATAAGCCACCAGATCGATCAACTCAAAGAGAAGGATGCACAAAGGCGCGAACTGGTGGCACAGGTATCTCATGACCTCCGAACCCCCCTTGCCTCTATACAGGGTTATCTTGAATCCCTGCAGTTGAAGGAAAAAGAACTGAGCGCTGAGGAACGTGCGAAGTATATCGCAATAATCCTGCGTCAAAGTAGACAGCTGACCCATCTTGTCTCGGAACTGTTTGAGTTGGCAAAGCTCGATGCCCGTGAAACCCAACCACATTGCGAAGCATTCAGCCTGGCGGAACTAGTCCAGGATGTAATTCAGAAAGTTAGTCTCAAGGCATCTGAGAAAGGTGTTCGTCTGCTGCTTGACACAACAAGGTCGACCCCATTTGTATCTGCTGATATCGCCCTGATTGAGCGGGTCCTTGATAATCTGATAGAGAATGCGCTCAATCATAGTGACGAGGGTGGGAGAGTACTTATCTCACTTAACCAGCGGGGTGGGAATGCCATAGTCTCCGTAAAAGACAGAGGCAGCGGCATCAGCAGTTCGGATCTTCCCTATATTTTCGACCCGTTCTTCCAGTGTGGATCAAGAGTTGACACCGGGAATCATGCAGGACTGGGCTTGGCCATCGCCAAACGTATTATTGATCTGCATAATGGTAAGATTAGTGTATCGAGTGATCCTGATCGTGGAACCCTGTTCTGCTTCTCTTTGCCAATCGCAGTGTTATCTGCGTGATACCCGATATATTTTTTCATGAGAGCCTCTTAAAGAAACGACGCTTTTTTGCTGAGACGAAATGCCTCAAAGGCTCCAAGAGCGGCAAAAAGAGCAATTTCCACTCTAAGTAGTGAGCGGGCAATCTTGACTTCCTTGAACCCTGCATCTTGGAATTGATAGACCTCACTGCGGTTCCAGCCACGTTCAGGTCCAACAGCCAGCACCAGATTTTGATCAAAGTCTATATCCTGGTCTGCAAGGGACTCTTCGGCAGAGGGAGAGAGGATATATCTTTGCTGGAGATGTTCAACAGCTTCAAAACTGACTCTATTTTTCAGTTCTAATCCTGGTGTACGGTAATAGCGGCCGGATTGTGAGAGCCCATTGTAAATTGGCTCGAGGTAACGATGGTGCTGAAAGAGCTTGGAGCTCATATAGCTTTTTTCACTCAGACCAGCCCTGAAAAATTGGTAATATCCGATTCCCATGGATGTCCCATGCTCCAATACTTTCTTACAGGTGGGAGGGCGGGAGAGCCCCATAATGAGATGACACCAGGGCTCGAGCCCGACCTTAAGCCCGAGCAGCCCAATGATGGCCTCTGCATCAGTCAACTTATGAATAATTGCGGTTCCCAACCCCTTGTCCACATGGCAGACCCGGATCTCATCACCCTGTTTTGCGCGAAGAATCTGATTGAGATGGCCAACCCGCTTAGGATCACGAATAGAGAATTGTTGGTTATTTCTATTTTCATGGTCGAAGATCAGAAAGCTATTCATGTGGTACAGCGCAACGCTGTTTCTCCGTTATTGGGTTTTCTCATTAGCTACATTTGCCTGATATTTTACCAATTAGAGTCACCCTTGCGGGGTGATCGGGAAAGGGGGGTCACCCCCTTTCCCGAACCCTATCCCCCTCAGAAATCAGCTTGTAACCCACTAGGTTTAAAGTAGTGGTCAACGCTGACGGGTTCATGGTGTCTAGGCGGCTGTCCGAGAATAGAGAACCTGCTGCGGAAAAGCCCTTTTGGTCAGATTTCCCGATCATTTTCGTTAAATAGTCACCACTATTCGCCTCAAATGATCGAAAAATCTGACTCAAAACGGCTTTCCCTCGCTACGGCTTCTATTCTCGGACAGCCTCCTAGTGCGTTTTCGATCACCTGCTGTGGATAACGCTTATTGACATGCAACTGCTGATAGAGTTTTGACAGTCGCATGCCACGGCTGCGCTCGGCGCGGGCATCACCCGCCTTGGGGTCCAAACCCTTGAGTGAGATGTAAAGTAATTGATGCACTAGCCAGGCGCGATAGAAGTAGCTACCCGTAGCTTTTTTTGTCTAACCCGAGAACGCATACCTCATTCTCATTAAGCTTCTTGGGATAACTTGGCAACTGTTGATTCGATCCACGCTTCGACCTTTTTGTTGATCTCTTTCGCATCGCGGCCATCTGTTTTGATCTCAGGTCCAATCACAATCTGTATGGTTCCCGGATATTTTTTCAAACTACGCCGAGGCCAGAATACTCCCGCGTTGTGGGCGATTGGTACGATTGGATAGCCGGATTTCTTGGCCAGCATTGCACCACCGATCCCATATCGTTTGCGCTCACCTGGCGCCACTCTGGTCCCTTCCGGAAAGATCACAACACTGCGACCCTGGCGCAATCGCTGCCTGCCAATTTCGATAATCTGATTCACTGCTTTTCTACCTGCCTTGCGATTGATTGCGATGGGTTGGGCTACCGCCAGCGCCCAACCAAAGACAGGTATCCACATCAGCTCCCGTTTCAATACCCAGGCCTGAGTCGTTGGCAGAATACATCTCAGGGAGATTGTCTCCCAAGCTGATTGGTGC
>JAAETJ010000289.1 GCA_024228495.1 bacterium
AACACAAGTGCTGCACCAAGCAATAATGTGCTGATAGTAAGAGTTGTGTTCTTCACTTCAGCCATCCGTCGTAAAATGTAGTGGAACCAGATGCAGTTCGAGCCCAAGAAGAGCCTGTATCATGTGTTTGTAGATGTTATGCGACGTTCATGCACTATTGCAAGCGCTTTGATCCCATTGTCTTTCGTTTGATCCCTTTCCGCTTCAATAGAATAGCTTGGCTTTGTCTGACGTCAGGGGACGTATGGCAGTTCAAGCTCTCATCCCATCCAGATTTTGCAAAAAATGTCCTGCAAGACTGCGGTTCACACTTAAAATTTTCCAAGGTTTATCCGCAACTCCAATGCATCTGTTAGCAACTGTATGTCTCACGCGGCAAGATTTTGCCATTTTTGTCCTGATTTGCATAAAGCATTGACGATTGTTACGAGTTTTCGTGCGACAGCAGTTATGATGACTTTGTGTGGTTTGCCAGCCTTACGCAATCGATCTGCAAATATTTTGAGGACAGGATTGTGGTGGCTTGCGACAAGTGCGGCCTGAAACATGATGTGCCTTAGCGCTCTTCGACCTCCAGCTATGACCCTCTTGCCACGCAAAGCTCCGCTGTCGCGCGCGATGGGTGCAAGCCCGGTCAATGCTGCGGCTTTTTCACCGGTGATCTGACCGAGTTCCGGCATTTCTGCAATTAGCATCGTGCTGGCTACCGGCCCTATTCCGGGAACGGATCGTAAAATATCAACACTCCGCGACAGTTCAACATCGTCTGCGATGAGTGTTTCAATTTGGTTTTCCAATTCGACTATCTGGCAGTCGAGCAACGTCTTGAGTGCATCATCGATGTCTGCAAACAGGTTTGTTGTATCGAGCTTTACCTGTGCCTTGATTTGCAAGAGAAGACGTTTTCGAGTTTCTACCAATTGTGTGCGCTTCGATGTTAACGCTCTGAGAAGGCGTAGCTTTCCTGCCGGGAGGCAACGCCCCGCGTCAGGTCTAAATGCCATGAACCGGGCAATCATCTGTGCATCAATACGATCTGTTTTGGCACGCGTGCCGCAACTGGCCGCGAAGGCTTTGATCTGGGCAGGCGGTAGTTGCCGGGCCGCAATTCCTGTTTCGTCCAGAGTAGCCCAAAGCCGCCATTCCTGACCGCCGGTCGCTTCGAAACAAACCAACGCATTGGCATGCTGAGCAAACTCACTCAATTGGGCGTGTCCTCTGGACGTGTTGGGTAACCGGAGCTGATCACCATTGGGCAGACAATGCAGATCCAGCCAGTCTCGCGAAACATCTATGCCAATAATCTGTTTCTGTGTTAGATTGTTCATACTCTCTTCCTTCTGGTGCGTGGTCCCAAATGGCCACATTCAACTGTTCGAGATGATGAAGAGAGACGGTGCTGGCTCGCTAGGAAACGTGATCCCGATCAATTCGGTCCACAAGGCTCAGACGCCAAACACCGTCCCATCACCCGCCTCGGCCGAGACGGGTGATGGGACGACATTACCAGAAGTGAGATACAGAAGGGTCAGGACCTATTAATTAACGGGTTTACGTTTTCCTACAAATCAGATTCAAAGGTGCAAACGAAGGAGTTTGCCATGTCTGATTTATTTTGGTTGTCGAATCGACAGTTTTCCCGGATGCGACCGTATTTTCCCCTTGCCCATGGAGTGCCACGTAGCGATGACTTACGTGTTATATCGGGGATCATTCATGTCATTCGAAACGGCCTTCGCTGGCGCGATGCACCGGATGATTATGGCCCACACAAGACCTTATATAATCGCTTTGTCAGGTGGAGCAGGTTGGGTGTTTTTGACCGTATATTCAGTGGTTTGGCTGCAGAAGATGGTGAGGCAGGAACACTTCAGATTGATGCCACTCATCTCAAGGCCCACCGGACTGCTTGCAGTCTGGCAAAAAAGGGGATGTTCCGCGCCACATTGGTCGCACAAAAGGCGGGCTGAATTCAAAACTGCATGCGGTTGTCAATGAAAAGGGCAAACCGATCATTATGACGCTGACAGCTGGTCAGGTATCTGATCATATCGGGGCGAAGATTGTCTATCCTGCTCTACCAAACGCCAAAACTCTGATCGGCGACAAAGGCTATGACAGTGATGAGTTCCGCAATGCACTCAAGGCCAAGGGAATAACGCCCTGCATTCCATCGCGAAAGGGGCGTGACTTTCCTGCTGGCTACAGCAAAACCCTCTACAAACAGAGGCATAAGGTCGAAAACATGTTTGGCAGGCTGAAGGATTGGAGACGAGTGGCAACACGCTATGATAGATGTGCAGATACCTTCTTTGCAGCAATTACAATCGCTGCTACAATCATCTTTTGGCTCAATTAATGAGTCCTGACCCTTCTGTATCTCACTTCTGGTAATGTCGTCCCATCACCCGTCTCGGCCGAGGCGGGTGATGGGACGGTGTTTGGCGTCTGAGCCTTGTGGACCGAATTGATCGGGATCACGTTTCCTAG
>JAAETJ010000290.1 GCA_024228495.1 bacterium
CGAAGACGGTTGCAGTGAACAAGATGAGCAGAACGCGGCCGGTCAACCAGGTCGTTGTCTCTAATGAACTAAACAGGTTTTTGATCTTCAATTCCCTGTGCACGAAAAAACCGATGATCAGGGTATAGAAAATGGCGACGATGGCCGATTCCGTCGGCGTAAAGAAGCCGGTATAGATACCACCCAGAATGACGAGCGGAGCCAGGATCGACCATATTCCCGCTTTTGTCGCCAACCAGGTATTGCACATCGACCAGCCTTCGGCCGTGCCATGATAGCCATGCCGCTTGCACAGGAAGTAATTCATGATCAACAGCGAAAGCGAGATAACCAGGCCGGGCAGTAGTCCGGCGATGAACAATTTCGGAATCGACACCGATTGGAACACGCCAAATTTTTCGATCGCCTCTGACGGCGGCTGCATGCCGAGCGCCGAGATACCGAAGATGACCATCGGGATCGACGGCGGGATGACGACGCCGAGACCGCCGGAAGATGCGGTAATCGCCGAAGCATAGCTTTTGTCATAACCGCGTTTCATCATGGCCGGGATCATCAGCATGCCGACGGCGGCCGTGGTGGCAGGTCCCGATCCGGAGATGGCGCCGAAAAACATGCACGCTATTACCGTTGCAGCCGCGATACCGCCGGTGAACGGTCCGGCGAAACTCTCCGCCAGGGTCACCAGCCGTTTCGATATACCCGCCGCCTCCATCAGTGCGCCGGCGAGAATAAAGGCCGGCAATGCCATTAGCGGAAAAGCGCCAACCGAGGTAAAGGCAACTTGAACGAGCTTGATCGGGTTCTCCTCAAGATAGATAAGTGATGCCAGTGCGGAAACGCCCAAAGCCACGGTGATCGGCGCGCCGATCAATAGTAGAAACAGGAAGGTTCCAAACAGAACTAGTACAATTGTGGTATCCATAGTGTCGTCTCCCCGTTTAGGCCTTTCCGTTCTCTTCGGAATCTGATTCTTCTATTATTTTGTCGACCTCGGCTTTATCCGGGTCGCGTATATCGATGCCCAGTACCAGCCGGTCATAATTCAGATGTATGATACGAATCGACATTATCGCGAAGGCGATCGGCAAGATTACGTAGAAGTACTTCATCTCAACCCCAAGGGTTTGGGATTTCCAGAATTTGTTCATCTTATTGAAAACAAAATCGTAGCTGAGATAGACAAAGTACACGTTAAAAGCGAGCCATATCAGATCGGCAAATCCTTCGATGAAGTGTATGGTTCTTTTTTGCAGTTTCTTGAATTGAAAGGTGACCCTGTTATGCGCACCCAGCTTTGCCGCGTAACTGGCGCCGAAGAAAACAAACCAGACAAACATATAGGTAGAGAGTTCTTCGGTCCACGAGTAAGAAATTCCAAACAATTCCCTGCCTATTATTTGTAAAAAAAGCACTATTACGAATAGCGACAGCAATGTCCGGCAAACATAGCTTTCAAAATTGTGATAGATGTTTTTCAATATTTTCATGATGCTAACTCCCCGGTCCGACCACCAAACCCCTCTGGGCGAAGTTTCCTGTTGAAAAGAATTCCCCGCAGCTTCACAGATGCGGGGCAAAACCCACTTTTAGGAGGAAAGATAAAATTCCCGTTTGATTTTCGAGTAACCGTCCATTTGTTTTGTTGAAACAAATTTTGGACTCCGTCGATAGTGGCTTGAACACTTTCTACCCGGAGTGATTTCTCGGCTACCCGAAGCGGTGATTTTCATGTGGTCACACCTGTTGTTTTCATTCTAGTTGTGATGATCCCGCTAGCGCCCGAGTAATTTCAAAACATTATCGAGCTTCGCTTTACCACCAATGCTCTCGTAAAATTTCGGCCATACCGCGGCGGTCGCCTTTTCGATCCATTCCTTCTCGCCATTGGCGGGATCGTCGATCTGCATGCCTTTGGCAATCAGATCCTTCTTAATAGCCGCCTCGCTCTTGCGCAGGTGCGCCGCGCTGTGCAGCGTAGCCGCCTTGCCAGCCTCCAGAATCGCCTTCTTGTCTTTGTCCGAAAGTCCCTGGAATATCTGCTCGGAAACGATGAGCGGCTCGACCGAGAAGATGTAGCGAATATTGGTTACATACTTCTGTACCTCATAAAACTTCATCGAGTGAACGGTCAGATAGGGATTGTCCTGGCCATCAACAACTTTTTGTTGAAGCGCGGTGAAAGTTTCCGACCAGGCCATCGGTGTAGGCGGCGCGCCCCAGGACTTGTACACGTCGATCATGATTTCATTCTTCGGCACGCGGATGTGAACACCTTTGAGGTCCTCGAGCGTCTTGATCGGTTTCTTGGAGTTGGTCAGCACCCGAAAGCCGGTATAGGTCCAGCCGATTATGCGCACACCGGCGTCTCGGATTGTGTTTTCCGTCAATTCTTTTCCAACTTCGCCCTGGGTCAGCTTCTCGGCATCCTCGAGGCTGAGAATAACGTAAGGTAGCGTCATGACGCCGACGGTAGGTGAAAAGGGTGTGATGTTGTTAATCGCCAGCAGTGAAAAGTCCAATGTGCCGATGGCGGCGTCGTTGACAGTGTCCTGCTCGCTGCCGAGTTGTCCATTCAAGAACAGTCTGGCAGTGTGTCGACCGTCGGTGCGCTTCTCGAGTTCTTCGACGAACTTCTTGCCGAGTTCGTGCTGGGCGCTGCCGCCGGAGTCCCCGACCGCGATCTTGAATGACTTGGCCACCACAGTTGTGCTGGAGAACGCAAGCACACCCACTGTGATTACGGCTGCTTTTGCGAGTTTGGTAAAATATTTCATTATTGATTCCTCACTTTGCTGCTAAGATTTTGTGACGGGTATCAGGCTCTGTCACCCTCTTTACATCGGTTTTGGATAAGTGGGAAAACTGCTATGCAGCGACATCTCCCCCATCGTGTCAACTCTATTTGTGTGGTTGGCGCCCCGGTTTTGGGATTTTTTTATCACGCCTGCCATTGAGTCTTGTGAATCATCCTATCATCACGAGCTTGTTTCATATATATTAAGTTATCACACAAAGGTTCGTGGTTTACGAAACATTCATCATGGTCCGAAAGGCAATTCTTGGACGGGTAAGCGATGTCGA
>JAAETJ010000291.1 GCA_024228495.1 bacterium
ACACCAAGGGCTGTTTGGCTGGCGGCAAGCAATTGGCGAAGACCGGTCCCGCCTGGCAGGCCATGCGTCTTTCACGCAATCGCAATTGGGGACATCCGGATCCCATTGATTTTCTTGAAAACTGGCGGTCAATGTCAAAGAAAAAGATGGCTGGCCCGGTCTGCTGGTTGGCGATCTCTCGCAATCGCGAGGTGGTCCCATGCTGACCGGGCACCGTTCTCATCAGATCGGTCTCGATGCCGATATCTGGCTGACCCCCATGCCAGAAGGCACCATCCCCCTAGACCGAATGTCTCTGATAAACTAACATTTAAAACTGATCACTAAATGTAGCCTGATGAATTTTTCCTTTCAGTCGTTGGGTGTGAAACAAATTATAATCGATCGAGGCTTTGGCCAATGAAAAATTCGAACACAAAATACAAGCCTCATTATGATCCACTGGTGGATAAAACCCCTGGATTGAATGTGGATTTTGCACCCACTTATTGGGTGGCAACTGCTGGTGAAGTACCCGAAGATGATTCGCTAATTAACTCGGATGTTGATGTTGATGTGGCAATTATTGGTGGTGGTTTTACAGGATTAGGTACTGCGATGTTTTTAGCAAAAGAGCATGGCATAAAAGCAACCGTTCTTGAGGCCAACAAACCAGGATGGGGGTGCACTAGTCGAAATGGCGGTCAAGCCCATTTGGCATGGGGGCGGTTAAGCCGTAGTCAATGGATTAAGCGTTGGGGTGTTGATATGGCAAAAAAAATACATGCCAATACGCTAGAGGGATTTGAGGTCTTTCAAGACTTGACCAAAGACATCCCCTGTGACCCCTTTGGCGATGGCAATATTTTGATTGCTCACAATGGCAATGCGCTGAAAAAATTACAACTTGAGTCGCAGCTTTGTAATGAAGTGTTTAACTATCGCTGTAAAATCGTCGATAGAAATACTGTGTTTAATAAATTTATGAAAGATCGTGAGGCATATGGAGCTCTCGTGGAGCCTGTGGGCATTGCGGTACACCCATTAAAATTGGCATTTGGTTATATGAGGATCGCCAGATCTTATGGTGCAACAGTCCATCCAGGTAGCCCAGTAGTTGATTGGCAGACAAGGTCCAATGTACATTATCTTAAGACACCTGGTGGTACTGTTAAAGCACGTTCTGTTGTGGTAGCGACTGCTGGTTATACACATCCAAGCCTTCATCGTTTATTGGCATATAAAAATATGCCGATTATGGCGAATTCTGCGGTCACCAGTGTATTAAGTGATGCTCAAATCGAGTCGTGCGGCTTTAATTCTCATTTGTTTATGACTGATAGTCGGCGATTGCGTTATTACTATCGATTTTTACCTGACAATAGATTGCAGATAGGCACACGCAGCGCTATTAGCGGCGCGGATGCTGAAAATCCCAAGCATTTGCAAATTATTAAAGAAGCCATTGCCAGAAAATTTCCACATCTCAAAGATATTGCAATCGATTATTTCTGGTCAGGTTGGATGTGTATCAGTCATGATATGATGCCCCGCATAGTTCAACCAGACAAACAGCAACAAATTTTCTATGCGCAAGGCTATAGTGGTAACGGCGTATCATTTTCAGCCTATGCTGCTAAAAAACTGGCTCAGCTAGTTTCTGGTATCCCAATCAAGGAAACTGATTTACCTATTTTCACCACTCCTTTGCCAGGCCATATTTTACGACCACTGCGTCGAACAGGTCAACATCTGCTTTTTGGCTATTTTAGTATGATGGATAAGTTGAGGTAAAAAATGATTTAGGGAGTGAGGTTCTTACAAGGCATTTGGGAGCTATAACCGGATCTGGTGTTTGAGGGTTTGATGGATGGCGGTGGATCTGGTTGAATTGTTGTTGAGAGACTTCAAGGCAACCACAAGAGACCCACCACCATGAGCGGAATAACATTATTGATCTGGCTGCCCAAAGCGCGGATTTTGATCCCCTGAACGATTTGCTTCAAGCGAGAGCGCGTCAGCTGCGCGGGCGACCAGTTATCTTTGACGGAGGCAGGTACGGAGCGATCAAAACCATTACAGATCCGTCAAATCGTTTGCATAGCACCACTAATACCGTTCATATTCAACTTGATTGATTTTGGTCCAAGCCATTGTGATTTTTTTCTAATCTTTCACAATCCAATTGAATCACAATTCACTGAAATCATTCAACTAGTTTTGGAACAGACACTTAGAGAACCATTTTACCATTTCCGCCGCAATGATCTTGTACATAGTATTTTTGGTTTTGCCTGTATTCAAGTATAGTGCTTCGACCCGAATAGTTTGGCTGGGAGTTTTGGTGTGATGTTTTCTCGTTTTTTGGCTGTTGCGTTTTTAGCTGTATTGTTTTTGCCCGCTGGCGCTGAGGCGCGTTCCCCAAAAGCTGCCAAGCAATTGTTTGGTCATGTCAATGGTCCCGCCAAGATGAAACCAAGGCCCATTGGTTTTTACACCAAGGGCTGTTTGGCTGGCGGCAAGCAATTGGCGAAGACCGGTCCCGCCTGGCAGGCCATGCGTCTTTCACGCAATCGCAATTGGGGACATCCGGTTCTCATTGATTTTCTTGAAAAACTGGCGGTCAATGCCAAAGAAAAAGATGGCTGGCCCGGTCTGCTGGTTGGCGATCTCTCGCAACCGCGAGGTGGTCCCATGCTGACCGGGCACCGTTCTCATCAGATCGGTCTTGATGCCGATATCTGGCTGACCCCGATGCCCAAGAATGTGCAGAGTTACAGGCAACGAGAGAGCCGCTCGGCCATATCGATGCTGGCCAAGGGGGGGCTTGAAGTTCATCCAAAAAAATGGTCGATGGCGCGTGCCAAGCTGATCAAGCGCGCGGCTGAGTCACGAGGTGTTGCCCGTATTTTTGTGCATCCGGCCATCAAGAAAGCCTTGTGCGAGGCCTCGGATAAAATTGGTACGGATCGCAGCTGGTTACGCCGCGTGCGCCCGTGGTGGGGGCATCACTATCATTTCCATGTGCGCCTCAATTGCCCTAGTGGTATGGCCGGATGCAAAAGCCAGCCTGCGCCTCCAGTAGGTGATGGTTGCGCCAAGCAGCTCGATCACTGGTTCGCGATGATGCGCCCCAAAAAGATCAAAAAACCTGTGAAGCCGGTCAAGAAGAGAAAGAAACGTAAAAAGCGGCGGGTCTTGACGCTTGCCTCTTTGCCTCACGGCTGTACCACCGTCATTTCAAAGGGCAATAAAACACTGCAGAAACAATTGCGTGCTGGCAAGATCGTTGGTCACATTCCGGTCCCCGCACGCAATCCACGCCGCGTCGCTAAACCACAAAATATGCTGGAAAAATTGATAAACGGCTTAAAAGCCGATGGCAAGAATACTGTTACGCCGGTGGTCGAGAACGAAAATTAATGGAGATCAATAGCGTAGCAAACCCGAATAATTGTTCGTTAAACAAGTGCTATGCGCTGTTCGGGAGTGATTGGTTCCCTGGGGTGGCTACCTCAGAGAACTGCCGGGAAAGCGATCGTCGAATAATCAGGTTTTTACGCCTGCATCCATCCAGGAATTTCAAGGACTTCTACATCTGTGGGATCGCTCAAAAATATAGCAAGTATTTTGATGAAATCTCCACTTATGAGAGATTTATAGTGCTGTAAAAACGCCCGTTTATACCGTTGTCGATCTTTCGGCACGTGCTTTTGGGGCAAGTAAAAAGACCACTCACCTACCGCTTCAAGTAATCAGCATTGAACAGCCCTGGGTAGGAGCTGCATCGAAAATGTACATATATGTCAGTTGTTGAGGGGCGAGCCGAATGTGCGATAAAATCGTAACGGTTTTTGCACCGATGTCAGGTGAAGTCTGAGCTACTACAGCTTAAGCGATCTCACAAAAAAACGAATATGCTTGTTGCCCGCTTTCACTTTAGGCTACATGTTCGGGCATGATCCCATTTTATACGCAAATCAAATTACACCCCCCTTTTTATGATCTTGAGCGGGCCCAGATGTTTTTTGATGATCTGTTGAAGGCTTGCGCCGATCGTGAGGAGCTTTCCGCCCTTCATGAGTTCCTCATGAAAGAGGAGCCGGTCAAACAGCTGATCGTCAGCGTCATGGGGCTGTCGCCCTTTTTGCGCGCCATCATGATCCGGCAGCCACATATATTGCTAGATTGCCTGCGAGCGCCCGCAAATACCCATCTAGAGGATCTATTTGCTCAATTGCATGAAGACATCGCAAGCTGCACGTCAATGGCACAGGCCATGACCCTGTTACGTCGGTTCAAGCAAAACACCGCGCTTACGATTGCGCTCTATGATATTGCGGGCATCGAACCGGTTGAGCACATTGTACGCCGCATCACCATCGCGGCTGATTGCGCCGTGCAATCAGCCGTTGGGTATCTATTTCGCCAAAGCCTTGAAGCTGGGCAGATTGAACTTGAAGAAGGAGCGGACGCGGCCGCTTCGAGCGGATATTTTGTTCTGGCGATGGGCAAGCAGGGCGGATTTGAGCTCAATTATTCGAGTGATATTGACCTCATTGTTCTTTATGATAACGAGCGTTTGAACCTTGCTGAGGGCGTTGAAGCGCAAACCTTTTTCGTGCGGTTGACGAGAGATCTAGTGAAGCTTTTAAATGAGCGCACAAAAGATGGTTATGTCTACCGTACTGATTTGCGCTTGCGTCCGGACCCGGGGGCTACGCAGCTGGCCATATCGTCAGAGGCCGCGTTGGTTTATTATGAGAGCTATGGGCAAAACTGGGAGCGCGCCGCGATGATTAAAGCGCGGGTGGTGGCTGGTGATCTATCAGCAGGCGAGGATTTTCTTGGACAACTATCCCCCTATATCTGGCGCAAATATCTCGACTTTGCGGCCATAAACGATATCCATGCCATGAAACGGCAAATCCATGCCTTCAAGGGACATGGGCAAGTGGCGGTGGCTGGACACAATATCAAGCTTGGGCGTGGCGGCATTCGCGAGATAGAGTTTTTTGTGCAGACACAGCAATTGATTGCCGGTGGACGCCAGCCTGACCTGCGCGGTCGATCAACCTTGCACAATCTCGAACAGCTGTTGGCGCATGGCTGGATCAATGCCGATGCGGCTAGGCAGATGGCTGCAGCCTACCGTTTTTTGCGCCATGTGGAGCATCGCTTGCAAATGGTCGATGATGCCCAGACCCAGACCTTACCAACCGAGCAAAATGAGCTGCTGCAAATCGCCCGCTTTAGCGGTTTTGAAACGGGAGAAGAATTCGCCTCAACGCTCATTTCTCACCTTCAAAATGTGCAGAGCCATTATGGCGCTTTGTTTGAAGACATGCCTGAGCTGGCCGATACGGAACCGCGCATCAAAGTGGATGGTGATCTGGTTTTTACGGGCGATGATCATCACCCCGCCACCGTGCAAAATCTGGTGCAGATGGGATATGAAAACCCTGGTGGTGCCATCAATATTGTGGGGGACTGGCATCGCTCACGCTATGCGGCCATGCGCTCGCTACGGGCAAGAGAAGCTCTGACCCAGTTGACGCCTTTATTACTCAATGAACTGGCGGCGACCAGTAACCCCGATGCGGCTCTCATTGCCTTTGATCGTTTTTTGAAACGCCTGCCAGCGGGGGTGCAACTGTTCTCGCTGTTGCGCGCCAACCCAGAGCTGTTACGATTGATTGCCGAGATTATGGGCACGGCGCCAAGGCTGGCGCATGTGCTGTCATATCGCGCCAATATGCTTGATGCGGTGCTGGAGCCAAGCTTTTTTGGTGTGTTGCCCAGCCGCACCCAGGTCGATCAGGTGTTTGATAGCGCACTGCAAAAGACCTCGAACTATTCAGAAATATTGGATTTCGCCCGCATTGCCGGGCGTGAGCTTGCATTCTTGACCGGTGTGCGGGTGTTGACCGATACCATTAGCCCGGATCAGGCGGGAGCGGCATACGCCGATCTCGCGGCTAGTGTGATTTCGCATTTGCACACCGTAGTGAACAAAGAAATTGAACGCGTGCATGGCCAATTTACAGCTGGAACATCATGTGTATTGGCAATGGGCAAGGTAGGCGGTGCAGAAATGACCGCGAGCTCTGATCTTGATTTGATCGTTATTTATGATGTTGATCAGCATCAGACTATGTCCAGTGGTACTGAGCGCCCGTTAGGGGCCAGCCAATATTATAATCGCTTGACGCAGCGCCTGATCACCGCGATTTCTGCGCCAACGCCAGAGGGCATGCTGTATGAGGTTGATATGCGTTTGCGTCCGTCCGGCAATGCCGGGCCGGTGGCAACCAATCTGGAAAGCTTTGCAGCCTATCAAAAAGACAAGGCCTGGACTTGGGAACATATGGCGTTGACGCGCGCGCGTATTGTCAGCGGGCCAGCTGGATTGAGCGACAAACTCAATACGATTATTCTTGATGTGCTGTGTGCGCCGCGAGATCAACGCAAGCTGGCAAATGATGTGATTGAAATGCGCGAGCGCATCTTTGCAAAAAAAGGCTCAGACCATTTATGGGACATCAAACAGGTGCGTGGCGGTTTGATCGATCTGGAATTTCTGGTACAATATCTGCAACTCGTGCATGCCAACAATGTGCCGCAATGTCTGGATCAAAACACCTCTGGTGCCTTGCGCAAGCTGGCCAGCAATGGGGTACTGGACTGGGGAGTGGCTGAAATCTTGATCGATGGGGCATGGCGGCTGCATACGTTGACGCAAATTTTGAGGCTTTGCACCGATAAGCCATTTGATGCAGCCACAGCACCCTTAGGCCTTAAAAACCTGCTGGTGCGCGCTACCAACAGCCCTGACTTTGCGCGCCTTGAAGCAAGGCTGGTCGAGACACAGGCCGATATCAGCGCTTTGTTCAAGAAACACCTTGTCGATAGTATTTAGTGATTGGGATCGCTTTATGAGTAAAGCCTAGTTTTTCAGCACCACACAAGATCCGCCGGCAGCGCGTAGGCGCGTGCATATCTTGTCGGCAGCCCCACGGCTTTTTGCGCCCACCCGGACGCGGTGAAAAACGCGGCGTCCGCGCCCTTTTTGCCGGGAGCTTTTTAGCACAATGCGCTTGGCACCAATGACGCGGCCATATTTTCGTTTGATGTTATTGAACTGATTCATCGCCACACGCCGCGAAAAGGAACCGGCCAGCTGCACCCCCCAAGGCAAGCGCGGCAAACGTCTTGCGCGTCTCGTATGTCTGCGAAATTCAGTTTTGCCCAAGCGTGTGCCAGCACGGTTAAGGGAAGCTTTGATCAACCTGGGCTGCTCATTGCGCAGGGCAATGGATAGTTGCCGACAAGCCGTTGCCGACATTTTTTTGGGAACCTTAATTCCGACAAACCTGGCTGTACCATCAGTCCATGCTTCAATGCTGTAACCTGTGATGATGCGTACATAGTTGCGTGTTTCAAGCGGCATGTAATTGCTGCCATTAAGCCAGTCAGTGACCCGCCCGGATCCAGCATTATAGCCAGCAGCCGCAAAGCCAATATTACCGAGTTTCTTGTGCAGATAAGATAGATATTGAGCTGATTTAACGAGGGCCTGACCCGGTTCAAACGGATCATCAAGCCCCCAGATGGCCGCTGTGCCGGGCATGAACTGAGCGATACCCTCGGCACCTGCTGGTGAGACCGCATAAGGGTTGAATCGGCTTTCCTGCCAGATCAGACGGGCAAAAAATAGGGGCGGCAGTTTATATTTGCGGGCCAGCTTGTCGAGATCCTTGCAAATGCCGGAACGTTTGTAGGAGATACGCTTTTTAGGTACGCGGCTGTTTTTTCTTTTGACCAGACGAGGAGTTGCTTTCGCTTTTTTGTCTGCACTGTCTTCACCTGCCAGCATAATGCCTTCCTCTGCGCGCAGATCATGGACAGCCGGTAAGGAAGAAAAGCCAAGAACCAGGACGGGGACGAATAAAAATCTGCGAAAACCCGCAGTTGCAATCATAGCCAAACAAGCCTGCTTCCAGGGTTTACAGGCACCTTGTAATTAAAAACGACGGATTATTAGTGCTCCAGCGTAAAGCTTATGACAACGGGCGGCAAGAACAAAACCATGCCCCCTTTGGAAGAGACTTAAATTCAAGGAGATTGATAATGTCGAAAATGAAAACTATTCTGGTTGCAGGCGTTCTGGTTGGTGGATCAGTTCTTTTAGTTGGTACGCTGGGAGGTGCCCATGCTTTTGGCGGGCGTCATATTGGCTGGGGAAATGAGGATGGACACAGTTTTGGTAGTCGTTACAGCCGTGGCATGATGCGCCATTTCGGGGGCCGCCGACAAATGCAGCGCATGCTGAAACACGCTGATGTTAACAAGGATGGTATGATAACACGAGATGAAGCAACCGCCCATAGGGTTAAACGATTTGATCGTTTTGACCTTGATAAAAATGGCTCAGTAACAAAAGATGAAGCCATACGCGCGTTGATCAAGCGCTTTGAAGGACGCGTAGCGCGCAAAGTCCGAAGTTTTGACGCCAATGGCGATGGTAAGGTGAGCAAAGAAGAGTTTAACGCGCCCATCCTTGAGCGCTTCGCTTCGAGAGATGCCAATGGCGATGGCCAGTTGACCAAAGATGAGCTGCCACGCTTTAATGCGCGTGGCCGAGGTCGTGGATATGGTCGTAATATGAGGGGTCGTGGTGCACGTGAAAAAATGGACCAGGGAATGGGTAATGGACCGCAGAACCGCGATCAGTAGGTTTTTCTAGTACGAAGAGGGATGGTGTTTGTTGCCAGCTAGGTCACCAGCGATAGAGCGGGCGGGAAGTCGTGAAGACGATGACCTGATGCGCGCGATTGCGGCTGGTGACCAGGCGGCCGCCAAACAGGTGGTCGAGCACCATCTGCCTCTTTTGATGCCACTGGCCAGATATATGCTAGGCAGTGACGCAGAGGCCGAAGAGATCGCTCAGGAAAGTTTTTTGAAACTCTGGAAACAGGCAAAAAACTGGCAACCCGAACGCGCCTTGATAGCTACGTGGTTGCGTCGGGTTGCATCCAATCTGTGTATTGATCGCTTGCGTCAACGACACACCACGGCTCATGACCTGCAAGACGATCTGTCGGTTGCACCAACACAACAACGCGATCTGGAAGAAAAACACCTGACGCAACGGGTCGGTCAGGCGCTTTTGCAGTTGCCCGAGCGGCAAAAACTGGCACTCACATTGTGCCACTATCAAGGCATGAGTCAAAAAGAGGCGGCTGAGGTGATGGAGATCAGCGAACACGCGCTTGAAAGCTTATTGTCGCGGGCTAGGCGGGGATTGAAAAAATCTCTGGAACATGAATGGAAACAATTATTGCCCGATCGACACGGGATTGGTGAATTTGGCGATGCAGATCTGCTGCATAGAGTGAAAAAATGAACAAATCGAATATGACAAAAATGGAACGCTTGCAATCTGTGCTCGATCGCTATGGGGCCGATCGTGCGCGCTGGCCTGCAAATGAGCATGAACTCACAGGATTTATAAAAGAGACCCCGCAAGCGGCAAAGTTCTATTATGAAGCGCGCGCGTTCGACCAACTGCTTGATCAAGGTGCTTTGCCCTTGCAGGAGACATCAAGCGATTTACAACAATCCATATTGACTGATTTTGCCGATCTACATGCTGACAAAGATGATGTCGTGGTGCCGTTTTTGAAGACCGGAAATCGTAAATTACCGGCAACAGATATTATAAATAGCTGGATGAGCGCAGCTGCTATGGCGGCTTGTTTCGCAGTAGGTATGTATCTGGGCGGTGTGGGTATTGGTGATTGGTCGCTTGATCTAGCGACCGATTTCGCCAATCTGGCAAGCCAAACCGATCAGTTTGCAGAAATCGCAGATGCGCTCATGCCTAGTACGCTTGAAGAGGAATTGCTATGAGTAAGGATATCAAAACGGGCGAGTTGGCAAAGCGCTCCTGGAAGCGGCTCATTCTTCCTGTGTCGCTGGCCCTCAACCTTTTGTTCGTCGGTGCCATTGTTGGGGCTGGATGGATGCGCAACAAGCATGGAGGGGGCTTTGCTGGCCCGCCCGGCTTTATGGTCAAGTATATGCTGCGCCATTTGCCAGATGATAAACAGCGGTCAATCTTCGATCAAATTACCGAACATCGTGAGGGGCAGCGCTCCAAAAGAAGGGAGATAAAGGGCTTTAGGGTAGAGTTTAGAAAAGCTTTGAAGGGAGAGCCGTTTAACGCTGAACTTGTGCGCAGAGTTGCCCAAAACATGCATAGAGTGCGCGGTGAACTGGTCGGTGCCAAAATGGAACTATTCGTCAAAGTGTTGGCACAATTGACACCAGAGGAGCGCCAAAAAGTCATGGAAAGCCGCTTTTTTCGTCGTTTGCTCAATCGCGGTGGGCGTCAGCACTTCCAGCGCCGCTAATGTACAAGTAATGAGTGTTTGATAGGTGGCCTTTGAGCCGATTGGTAACAATGAAGATGTGTTGTTGCAAAGATTAATCTTCAACATAAAAGCGCCTTATCAGAACGAAATAAATGAGATCGCTGTAATTGCTGGTGATCAGTAGAGGCGTGGATTTGAAGTGCTTAATGTAACATATTGGTTTAGTCATATGAACAACACGTCTCTCGTGGTCCCACTTTGTTTTTTTCTGGTAAGCTGCGGGGGGTTGAATAAGCAACCTGACGCGGTGAAGTTTCCTGGAGTGCAGAGCATTGCTCTTACAACAGCTGCAAAAAAACTGGTAACGGATAGGGTCCGCGAGATGGTGGCCAAAAAAACCGTGAATGGCGGCGAGGGGGCAAGGCTTGGTCGATTTACGGCTTTTCGTCTACCCGCAAAAACCGGTATTCATGTATGCGGTGATGTGAGCTATCAGGTTGAGCCGGGAAAGCTAACCGTCAGCGCTCCCTATTATCTCGAATTTACCGATCAAGGTGGGACGCTGGAAGCCAAGCGCGGTCAGGTCGGATTCGATAAGCTCAAAAAATCCAAGGTTGAGTTCATGTGTCGCCACAAAAATGCCGGTTGAGCAATGTTGTGTGCGTCGTTGATTGCGTACATTCTTCCATACCGTAGTAAGAGGCAGCATTGATAAATGCACATTCCCCCCTCGCCAAGACTTCACAGACCGTGCCTTTACAAGGGCCTATGCGCTCATATTCACATTTTTTGCCTCTGGAACTTGAAAGCATATGCTTCAGAATATTCCAAGACGTTTGACAAGAAAATACACTATAGATCATGTAAAAAGTGTATTTCGCGCGATTGAGGGTGATTGAGTGGATTTGATGAGTATGCTGTTAATTTGTATACAAAACATTTGATCGCCCTTGATCAGCGCCTGCGGTCAGCTTGCATTTGTGATCGGTAATAAAGCTGATATTTCCTTGACCTTTACTGCGAAAACAGGCAGAGAATATCACCTTGCACTGGCCTTGACCGTTGGTGCATGTCGGAGCGTGGCGCAGCCCGGTTAGCGCACCGGTCTGGGGGACCGGGGGTCGGAGGTTCAAATCCTCTCGCTCCGACCATTATTTCCTCCATAAATCAATATGTTACATATTTCAAGCATTCTGCAAAATCCCCTTGGGCTAACAGCAGGCTAACAAGCTTGCGAAATCGATATCATCTCTGTGTACATTTTCGCT
Source organism: bacterium (assembly GCA_024228495.1). Classification (GTDB taxonomy): domain Bacteria; phylum Pseudomonadota; class Alphaproteobacteria; order Rhizobiales; family JAKIUO01; genus JAKIUO01. The sequence goes on from JAAETJ010000291.1 coordinate 11,624, forward strand.
TCTGATTCCCTATACATCTTGCTGCATAAGTTTGTCGCGGGGACAGGGTGTTGTTGTTGGTTAACCTGTCTCAATCGGCAGCCCTTGCGACTGCATTTTCAACATTGAACGGGACATTGCCTGATTGAGCGTCAGCGCCGCATGGTCGAACGAAGGATCAAGGCAGCCAAATTTCCCGCGGTCAAGTCACTGGACAGCTTTGACTTCAAGGCCATCCCATCGCTCAACAAGCTGCTGGT
>JAAETJ010000292.1 GCA_024228495.1 bacterium
AGTAGAAAGACACGACGGTCAATCAAAGCTAGATGCTGCGCGTATTGTGTCGGCCGTTAATGGCCTTGATATTAATCATGGTCTCCTCCCGAAGCTTACTTTGTATGCTTCAATTCCACAAACTAATCCCCAGGAGGATTACCATGAGATTTTACACAGGACAACATAAGCATTACTGCGGCGTCGATCTACACACCAAAACCATGTATCTGTGTATTCTGGGCACACAGGGACAGGTTTTGCTGCAGCGCAATATGATGGCTAACCCTACCGCATTTCTCAAAGCGATCGAGCCGTTCCGAGAAGAACTTGTAGTGGCAGCTGAATGCATTTTTACCTGGTATTGGCTAGCCGATCTTTGCGACCAAGAAGGCATTCCCTTTGTCTTAGGACACGCATTGTACATGAAAGCTATTCATGGCGGCAAGACGAAGAATGACAAGATAGACGCTCATAAGATTGCGACGCTGCTCCGCGGCGGTATGTTGCCAATGGGTTACGTCTACCCAAAAGAGAAACGCTCGACGCGTGATCTTTTGCGCCGGCGTACTTACTTCGTGCGTAAACGCGCCGAATTGCTAGCCCACATCCAAAACACGAGCTGGCAATACCGGCTCGAACCCATCGGCCGGCGCCTGGCCAACAGAACAAATCGCGAAGAAATACTGGAGCTCTTTGATGACAAAAGCGTGCAGAGCAGCGTCGCGCTCGACCTGGAGCTGATAACATTTTACGACAAACTCATTCGCAAGCTGGAACGAGAACTCACCCGGATGGCACGCATCCACGACAGACCTACCTATGACCTCATCCGCTCTATCCCGGGTGTAGGTAAAGTACTCACGCTGCTGTTTCTTTATGAAATCGATGATATAACCAGATTCGACAACGTTGGTCAGTTTTGCTCCTATGCCAGGCTCATCAGACCTGTGAAAACCTCTGCCAAAAAGAAGGTGGTGGCTAAAAGTAATAAAAAAATTGGAAACGCTCATTTGAAGTGGGCTTTCTCCGAAGCCACACTCCTGCTGATTCGCACTTGCCAACCGGTTAAAGCGCGCTATGAAAAGCTCATCGCCCGCCACGGAAAAGGCAAAGCGCTCGGGATACTGAGCCACAAGCTTGGCCGCACACTTTACTATATGAACAAAAGAAAAGAATATTTCAATATGGACCAGTTTCTAGCCACTTGAATTTGGGGCGACCGCTTAGCCCGACGTATAACTGGGACACGTTGTACAAGAACCTCGCTTGAAGCATTAGTCTGATAGAGGACGAGAGCCTGTGATCCCTTTGCCCTTGATTGGACAGCGGTCGTTCCCATGCATTCTTTTACAGGAGTTTGATAACTACATGTTATCATTGATAGGCTGCTCCCCAGACGGACCGCGACGCATAACGGGATACGAGACAACTCGTAAGCTTAGCTTTTGAAGCCGGCCGTCAAAGGGGAAACGCATTGTTTTCTCGTGCGCCGATGAATCATCGGTATCAGTATAGACACGCGATAAGTGTTGGGTACGGCAGCCCGATCGGCTGACCAAGCCATTATTATGAAACAATGCCAGGTAGTCAAAAGGAAAGAGAATGCTGAATCCTAATCGTTTTTTGGAAATCAAAAAGATTTTTTGATAAGGAAGACCTATACCCTATTGACTTTAGAGACCATATAAGTGTTATGTGGCCGCATGCCGAAAGAACCTACAATTCAATGTAAGGAATCTGCGTGGCAGAACCGTAATCTCCCCAACCAACTGGCGAGAGGAGCCCCGCTTATTTTCAAGTCTTATCCAGCCGGCAGACAGTTTAACAGCTCCCCTTTCGAGGAACGATAATTCGAGCACCAGCGGTGCAGAAGACAATGACGTTGCTGCCG
>JAAETJ010000293.1 GCA_024228495.1 bacterium
GGGAAAGCTGGTTTGCTTTTGATCTGGTGTTTTACAGTGCGCTGGCTCACTGGCCTCAACTGGAGCAGGAATCCCAGCTTGCCAATCCGCCCAGAGAATGCCGGAGGCTGCTTGTGTTGCTGGGAGGGTATGCAAGCTTCGGCTGGCTTGCGCAATTGACTAAAACAACGGGTGCAACGCACAATTTGGTGACCGGAAATGAGGATCCCGAATTAGCAATAAATAATCCTGAACTTCTGGATGGCTTGCGCTCTGTCTGGAAGGCGGATGATACTTCGAATGTCGCGATTGAGAATTGCCATACTGGAGATGTTCTGGAAGACAGTGCACCAATAAATTATGGGCCACTTAGCTACCGAATTAGTGGTGGGGGAGAGTACGGGTCTGAGAATAACAGGGTCAAACTACTGAAATTCAGGTATGCTGAAGGTGGGGAGCGGATGATCCCGCTTGGTATATCTGACCCCCCGGTTCAATTGCGAACCACATACTTTAAAGCCATTATGGTTGCGGCGCTGGAGAACGGTGTTCAGCCAGAAAACCTTATGCAAACCTATCTTGATGCAAAGGAGGCGGGGTTGATGGAACCATCCAAATTGCCCGAATTGTTTAAATTGTCCGGTGATGCCCATCAAAACTGGAAATGGCTGTTGCGTGTATCCGAGGCAATCTGGGTGGCTTCCCAGCTGTGCCCTGAACATTTTGTCGGGCCACTTGGGCGGATA
>JAAETJ010000294.1 GCA_024228495.1 bacterium
GAGGACAAGGGCCTGCTTGAGGAAGTATCTGGACTGGTTGAATGGCCGATTGTATTATTGGGGGAGTTTGATGAAGAATTTCTGGATATACCGCCCGAGGTAATACAGTTGACGATACGCGAAAATCAGAAATGTTTTGTCTTGAAATCCCGTGAAGACGGCAGGCTCGTTAATCGTTTTCTGCTGGTATCCAATATTATTGCTTCAGATGGCGGAGCAGAAATTGCCAGAGGTAATGGCAGAGTCGTCAATGCCAGACTGGCCGATGCAAAGTTTTTCTGGGACGCCGATCTGGCACAGATCGCAAGTGATGAAGGTTTTACCCCGTGGATCAGGAAACTGGATACGGTGACCTTCCACACCAAACTGGGGACCCAGGGTGAACGGGTTCGGCGTATCATAAAGCTGGCTGAGACGCTTGCTGCCCCAATTGCTTCCAGTTACGCAAAATCCGGGCGAACGGAAAGTTTGAGCAATCTTGCCACACAGGCAAAATGCGCTGCGGAACTTTGTAAAGCCGATCTGAATTGCGCCATGGTGTATGAATTCCCGGAAGTGCAGGGGCTGATGGGTCACACCTACGCTCTGCGTGCGGGAGTGGACGCGTCAGTTGCCGCTGCAATTGAAGATCATTATAAACCGCTTGGTCCAACAGATGATGTGCCATCCAATCCGGTTTCTGTTGCTGTGGCATTGGC
>JAAETJ010000295.1 GCA_024228495.1 bacterium
ATGTAGACAAATGAAAACAAGCAAAGTCTACCATGACCTACAAAAACATTACTATCGTCCCGAATTTGACTTCTGTTTAGATTGTGGCGCACCGCTTACGCGAAGCCATACAGCTTGGTCCAAAACGATCGCCACACTCGACAAGACAGCCAAAATTTATAACCAAGCATACCGTTGCTGAGACCAAGAGAGGTGTGGACAACCAGAGCGAGTGTATCGCTCAGCTTATGCGGATGGGTTGAGCCTTCCCTATTATACCTATGGGCTAGATGTTATCGTATACATAGGTCAACAGCGAATGCGCCAACACAGATCAATTCCCGAGATTCACAAGCTGTTGCGGCAACGAGAAAACGCAATTCAAATCAGCGAACGGGAAGTGGAGTATCTGTTTGATGTATATCTAACTTTATTAGCGTGCAGTCATGGACAACGGCTAGAGAAGTACCGACCTGAGATTGAAGCCAATGGCGGCCTTGTGTTAGCAATTGATGGCGCTAAGCCGGAAAAAGGACAACCTAGTTTGTACATTTTTCGGGATAATCTGAGTGGCTGTCGCTTGCATTCAGTTATTCTCTTTAGCGCCGATGCGGAGACAATAGGGCAAGAACTTGAAAAAGTAAAAAGCTTGGGTTTGCCCGTGCAGGCGGTTATCAGCGATGATGAGAAGGCTACGGTGGCTGCCGTAGCGACTGTATTTCCCGGCGTACCACATGGACTATGCCACACTCACTTTCTCAAAGCGGCGCAGAGACCCGTTTATCAGGCCGACCAGAAAGTAGCGCGAGAACTGAAACGGCCCGTACGAGAGG
>JAAETJ010000296.1 GCA_024228495.1 bacterium
CCTTGCACTCAACCGGCAAGGCCGTCAGTATTACCGCCGTACGTTTGCTGTTGCCCACTCCTTTTCTCTCCTCTGAGAACGATCACGGCAAGGATTTGAATATTGCGAGTTGATTAATCAACCAGTCTACTGGGAAAAATCGGCGTAGGTCCATATCCATGCCGCCAGGATCAGCGTCAGAATCCACCCGGCCCAAACCAGTATGAGCGCGGTTGTTGAAGGGTTGGCCACCAAGCGCAGGAAGGTCAACAAACCCACGGCGCTGGAGATGCAAAAAGCGGTTAAATCGACCACCAGTTGAAAAAGTTTGCGCTTGAAGCGCCCATCTTCCTCGCGTCGGTGCGCATATTCCCATCGGTAGAGTCTCTCCTTGGGAACGCCGAGTGTCATGTAGAGCAGATTATCGCGAAAGCCTATGCGGCTGCGTTGCTCTTGCTTCAAAACGCGATATTCGTCCTGAACCGTGGTGAACAATAGACTGTTCTGTTCTGATTCGGGATCTATTGCTGTATTTTCGTTCATTTCCTACATGCCCTTACGACGGTGGATTGGCGGATAGATCGACCCGTTGCTCTTTGCCGCTATAGCCATGCACCGAATCATGGCCCCTTACCACGACTTGACTGACACCGGCCGGTATCTTTACGCCTGACAGGCTGCGGGTGAACGGCTGTTCATCGACGTGAGGATGATAGAGTGTGCGCGTGGCAATGATTTTGCCCGCGGTTGTCTGCACTTCCCAGCGGTCGGCATAGTGGTCCCAGCCGCTATCGGCATGACGCAGGGTGACGTCAAAGCGGTAGCTGCCGTCAGCGGCCTGCTGGAAGGAGACCGCTGCGACGTCCACTTCGCCTGCCGCCGCTATTGCAGTCATAAAAGCGCAAAAAAGGCGTGAAAGAAGTCTTGGCCGATTCAACATAATGCTCTCCGCTCCCGTGGTCGGCGCTAAATTGAAAATTTCTCATATCGTAATACAGTATACCTTGTTGTTTATATGAAATATGTTACCCGTTGGCAATCTGTTTTAGAATGTCGTGCTTTCGATACCCGGTTGGAGAACGCCATGAGCGGACATTACCTGAAACATAATCCTGATAAAAACGGCTGGTTTGGTGAATATGGTGGCGCTTTTCTGCCTCCTGAGCTGGAAAAACCCTTTGCTGAGATTGCCGCTGCTTATGCCCGTATCTCCGTATCTGCAGACTTTCAAAATGAGCTGCAGTATATCCGCAAGCACTTTCAGGGC
>JAAETJ010000297.1 GCA_024228495.1 bacterium
AGATGGTGATGCCTGGTGATAATGTCACGGTTGATGTTGAGCTGATTGTGCCGATTGCCATGGAAGATGGCCTGCGCTTTGCAATCCGCGAAGGCGGCCGTACCGTAGGTGCCGGCGTCGTAGCCAGTATTACTGAATAAAGAAGAGAAGATATATGGAGGTCGGTTTTCCGATCTCCCTTTTTCTTCAAAGGAAAGACTGAAATAAAATGCATAGTCAGAATATCCGTATTCGTCTTAAGGCGTTTGACCATAGAGTTCTTGATGCCTCGGCAAAAGAGATCCTCAATACGGCCAAGCGGACCGGTGCTCAAGTCAGGGGTCCAATCCCTCTGCCGACACGGATCGAAAAGTTTACGGTTAACCGTTCACCACATGTGAACAAGAAAAGTCGTGAGCAATTTGAAATGCGCACCCATAAAAGGTTGTTGGATATTATTGACCCGACCCCGCAAACAGTTGACGCGCTGATGAAGCTCGATCTGGCTGCTGGTGTTGATGTAGAGATCAAACTGTAGAGTTAGCACGAGAACAAGAGGAATGGACCGATGCGGTCAGGACTTATAACAAAGAAAATCGGCATGAGCCGGGTGTTTACGGATGAAGGGGAACACATTCCCGTCACTGTACTTCAACTCGATAATTGTCAGGTTGTTGCGCAGCGTACAGAAGATAGCAATGGCTATACGGCTGTGCAGCTTGGTGTTGGCACTGCCAAGGTCAAGAATGTCAATAAGGCGCAGCGCGGACATTTCGCCAAAGCCAAGGTTGAGCCAAAGCGCAAGCTTGCCGAATTTCGTGTGAGCGAAGACAATCTGATTGAAGTTGGTGCCGAAATTACCGCCGACCATTTTGTCAAAGGGCAATATGTGGATGTGACAGCATCCTCAATTGGTAAAGGTTTTGCTGGCGCCATGAAACGTCATGGATTTGGCGGACTGCGCGCTTCGCATGGTGTCTCTATATCGCATAGATCACATGGTTCGACCGGACAATGTCAAGATCCTGGTAAAGTCTTCAAGGGCAAGAAAATGGCTGGCCATATGGGTGCAACAACCATCACCACCCACAATCTGACCATTGTCGATACCGATGTTGACCGTGGTATTATCCTTGTTAAAGGCGCTGTTCCTGGTGCTAAAGGTGGTTGGGTGACACTATGTGATGCCGTCAAGAAAGCGCTTCCCAAGGATGTTCCAACGCCTGCCGCCATTCGTGGTATAAATGGTAGTGCTGGCGAAGCTGACACTAGCGAAGAGGGAGCTGGTGATGAAAGCTGATATAACCACACTCGATAACAAGAAAGCGGGTTCTATCGAGCTGTTGGACGCCATTTTTGGTCTCAAGCCACGACCCGACCTTCTTCATCGCATGGTTCGCTACCAATTGGCTAAGCGCCAGGCTGGTACGCACAAAACCAAGGGGCGCTCTGAAATTCAGGGGTCGACGAAGAAATTTGTTCGTCAAAAAGGTTCTGGCGGCGCACGTCATGGTAACAGAAAAGCCAACCTGTTTCGTGGTGGCGGCAAGGGCTTTGGTCCTATTCCACGCTCGCATGCAAGCAAATTGCCAAAAAAGGTAAGGGCTCTTGCTCTTCGACATGCACTTTCATCAAAAGTCGTGGCAAATGAATTGATCGTACTCGACAAGGCTTCTGCAAGCGAACCTAAATCCAAAACCCTGCGCAAGCAACTGGAAGGATTGGGTTTGACATCTGCGTTGATCATTGATGGCTCGATACTGGAAGAAAATTTTTCTTTGGCTGCTCGTAATATTCCGCGCGTCGATGTGCTGCCGATTGAGGGCATCAATGTTTATGATATTTTGCGCCGTGAAAAACTCGTACTGACCACAGATGCGGTGAGTGCGCTGGAAAAACGCTTTAACGGTGACAAGGGCGAGGTGGAAGGATGATGAGCAACGAAGCCAAGAAATATGATGTCATTCTCGCACCGGTTGTGAGTGAGAAATCGACGCTTTTGTCCGAGTTTAATCAGGTAATGTTCAAAGTTGCCGGTTGGTCGACAAAGCCGCAAATCAAGGAGGCAGTTGAAAAACTGTTCGAAGTTAAGGTTGAGGCCGTTAATACGCTCAACCGTAAGGGTAAAGCCAAGGTATTCAAGGGACGCAAGGGGCGTCAAAGCGATACCAAGTTTGCTATTGTTACACTGAAAGATGGCGAACGCATCGACATCACGTCAGGCATTTAGTTTTTGCGCGATCAGTTTTGCCCCGTTGTTTGAGGCAAGGGATACAGCATCGCTTAATCGATCGAGGAGTGCATTTAGATGGCACTGAAGACTTTCAATCCAACAACACCGGGCCGTCGTGGTCTGGTACTTGTTGACCGCAGTGGACTGTGGAAGGGAAAGCCCGTCAAGAAATTGACTGAAGGCTTGAATGGCAGTGGTGGGCGGAACAATCATGGCCGTGTCACGGCTAGGCGTCGTGGTGGTGGGCATAAACGCACCTATCGCATGATTGACTTCAAACGTCGTAAAATGGATATGTCAGCTGTTGTCGAGCGGATCGAATATGATCCAAATCGCACTGCCTTCATCGCGCTCATTCGTTATGAAGATGGCGATTTGTCTTATATTCTTGCGCCTCAAAGGGTAAGTGTAGGCGATCAGATTGTATCTGGTGAAAAAGTCGATGTGAAGCCTGGTAATGCAATGCCCATTCGCTCTATTCCGATTGGTACTCTGATCCATAATGTTGAAATGAAAGCTGGTAAAGGCGGACAATTGGCACGTGCTGCAGGCAGTTTCGTACAGCTCGTTGGCCGCGATGCTGGCTACGCGATTTTGCGTTTGAAATCAGGGGAGCAGCGCCGGGTACGTCATGAATGCATGGCAACCATTGGCGCGGTGTCGAACCCGGATCACGGCAATATCAAGCTGGGTAAAGCGGGTCGCAATCGCTGGGCTGGCAAGAGACCATCTGTTCGCGGCGTTGCCATGAACCCGGTGGACCATCCTCATGGTGGTGGAGAAGGTCGTACCTCTGGTGGTCGCCATCCGGTGTCTCCCTGGGGTAAGCCAACCAAGGGTAAGCGCACGCGTTCAAATCGTGCCTCTGATAAATATATCGTTCGCTCGCGGCATCTCAAGAAGAAACGCCGTTAGCATCTTGGATCAAGAGTTTGGCTCTTGGTTCAAATAAAAAATTTGCAAGAGATCGGGCTGTTGGAACTGGCCCATAAGATGGTCTCGTGATTTGGTAAGGAGAAAGAGCTAGTGACCCGTTCAATCTGGAAAGGTCCGTTTGTTGATGGCTATATGCTGAAAAAAGCAGCGGCCGCTCGCGAAAGTGGGTCCAATGCTATTATCAAGACATGGAGCCGGCGCTCTACGATCTTGCCACAATTTGTTGGACTGACATTTGGCGTCCACAATGGTCACAAGCATATTCCGGTCAATGTCACAGAGGACATGATTGGTCATAAATTTGGTGAGTTTGCGCCAACCCGGACCTTTTTCGGGCATGAGGCGGACAAGAAGGCAAAGAGGAATTAAGATGGGGAAGCGCAAACGCGAAAGACAGCTTGCTGAATATGAGGCAAAGGCTGTAACACGTAATATTCGCACCAGTCTGCAAAAGCTGAACCTGGTTGCCCAGATGATCCGTGGAAAAAAGGTGAGTATCGCTATTAACGAGCTGACATTCTCTCGCAAAAGGGTTGCCAAGGTTGTTTTGAAGACCCTGAATTCAGCCATTGCCAATGCTGAAAACAATCACGGCCACGATATCGACAATCTGATCGTCTCAGAGGCCTTTTGTGGAAAAAACCTGGTCATGAAACGCTGGAAGCCGCGTGCTCGTGGTCGGGTGGCAAGAATTTTGAAGCCGTTTTCAATGCTGACCATCATCGTCAAAGATGTGGAGATGGCTAATGAGGAGAATGCCTGATGGGACAAAAAGTAAATCCAATCGGTATGCGGCTTGGCATTAACCGTACCTGGGATAGTCGCTGGTTTGCTGATGGAGAAGAATATAGCAAATTGCTGCATGAAGATCTGAAGATCCGTGACTTCGTCATGGAAGATCGTCGTCGTGCAGGTATCTCCAAAGTGATCATTGAGCGGCCGCACAAGAAATGCCGCGTGACTATTCATACGGCGCGTCCTGGTGTGTTGATTGGTAAAGCCGGTGCCGATATTGCCAAGCTGAACCAGAAACTGTCGAAATTCACGGATAGCGATGTTCATGTGAATATCGCTGAAATTCGCAAACCTGAAATTGATGCAACATTGGTAGCTGAGGGCATCGCTCAGCAGCTTGAACGTCGTGTGGCCTTCAGACGGGCTATGAAGCGCGCCATGCAGTCTGCGCAGCGGCTTGGCGCTCTGGGCATCAGGATTAACAGTTCAGGTCGTCTGGCCGGTGCTGAAATCGCTCGTATGGAATGGTATCGTGAAGGCCAGGTGCCATTGCATACACTGCGTGCTGATATTGATTATGGTACGGCTTTGTCGAAAACGGCTTATGGCATTATTGGCCTGAAAGTCTGGATCTATAAGGGCGAAATTCTGGAGCATGATCCCATGGCTCAAGAAAATCGCACCAAGAAAATGCAAGAAGGCGGTGGCGGTGGCCGTGGTCGCCCAGGTGGTGGTCGTGGTCGTCCAGGTGGTGGGCCTCGTGGACCGGGTGGTGCGCCAAGACGTTAGAATTTGGGACATGGCCTCTGTTGGAATGCCCGCACGATAATAAAGCGAAACGATGACCGATTGCCGGTGTCGTGATTTGAGGAAAGTAAGATGCTACAACCGAAACGGACGAAGTTTCGCAAGATGTTTAAAGGACGGATCAAGGGTAATGCCAAGGGTGGCACGAGCTTGAGTTTTGGCAGCTACGGCCTGAAAGCCCTTGAACCTGAGCGGATTACTTCTCGTCAGATCGAGGCAACACGCCGCGCCATCACCCGTCATATGAAAAGACAAGGCCGTGTGTGGATCCGGATTTTTCCAGATGTGCCGGTCACTAAAAAACCAACCGAAGTCCGTATGGGTAAAGGTAAGGGATCTGTTGAATTTTGGGCTGCCAAAGTGAAGCCGGGACGTATCATGTTCGAAATCGATGGGGTTTCTGACGCGGTTGCGCGTGAGGCGCTGGCTCTGGGAGCCGCAAAACTGCCAATCAAAACACGTGTTGTCCGTCGTTTTGGTGCGTAAGACAAACCGGATCTATTTATATTGGAGCGCTCTTGGGGCGTTTTGAGGAGACGAGTTATGAAAAACTCAAAAATATTACAAGAGCTGAAAGACATGACGGTCGATCAACTCGGTGATGAAATGATAAAATTGAAGAAGGAGCAGTTTAATCTGCGCTTTCAACAAGCGACGGGTCAGCTCGAGAATACGGCACGGATGCGTCAAGTGCGCCGGACCGTGGCTCGTATCCAGACACTGGTCAAACAAAAGCAGTCATCTGTAGAGGCCTGAACCTTATAGATAAAGGCCTTTTAGGAATTGGAATTAGATTATGCCGAAACGAATTTTGCAAGGTGTTGTAGTATCAGACAAGAGCGACAAAACAGTTGTCGTGAAGGTTGAACGCCGCTTCACCCATCCCTTGTTCAAAAAAACTGTTCGTCGCTCCAAAAATTACAAGGCGCATGACGAAAAGAATGTCCACAAGCAAGGGGATATGGTGAGAATTGAAGAATGTGCTCCCATATCAAAGCACAAGAGATGGATGGTTCTTGACGGATAGACCGTCCTAAACCTGAATTGAGCGAACCTGATATTATGAGAACCATGGTTCTAGCGATATTTGGATCAGATCTGAATTAGAATAAACCGGCTGGATTAGCCGATTGTTTGAAGAGCTGCGAGGAAAACCTCAAGGCGTCAAATCATCGAATATAAAAGCCCGCAAGATATTACGAGAATTGTCATGATACAGATGCAAACCAATCTTGATGTTGCCGACAATTCGGGTGCAAGGCGTGTTCAGTGCATTAAGGTACTGGGTGGATCAAAGCGCAAATATGCATCCGTCGGCGATATTATCGTGGTCACTGTGAAGGAAGCCATACCCCGCGGCAAGGTCAAAAAAGGCCAGGTCATGAAGGCCGTGGTTGTGCGCACTGCGCATCCTGTGCGCCGCACAGACGGCAGTTCGATCCGATTCGATCGCAATGCTGCTGTGATGATTAATGCCCAGGGCGAGCCTGTCGGAACTCGTATTTTTGGACCAGTGACCCGTGAACTTCGCGGTCGCAAACATATGAAAATCGTTTCATTGGCACCGGAGGTGATCTAATGGCTATGAAATTTAAAAAAGGCGACAAGGTTATTGTGACCTCGGGTCGTGACAAGGGGCAGGCTGGATCAATCCTGAAGATGCTGCGCGATGAAGGTCGTGCCGTCGTGCAAGGAGTGAACATGGTCAAGCATCATCAAAAGCAGACACAGACGGAACAAGGTGGCATCATTTCTAAAGAATCGCCTATTCATCTTTCAAATTTGATGCATGTGGACCCTGCCGATGGAAAGCCGACAAGAGTTGGCTTTAAAATATTGAAAGACGGACGCAAAGTGCGTTTCGCCAAGCGTTCAGGAGAGGTAATCGATGGCTGATGCATATGTTCCTCGTATGAAGCAGCATTATAATGCTGTCGTACGGGACGAACTGATAAAAGAATTCGGTCTAAAAAACGTCATGCAAGTACCCAAACTTGAGAAGATCATTCTCAATATGGGTGTCGGTGCTGGCGTTGATGACAAAAAAAAGGTCGCAGTTGCGGCAGATGCCCTGTCATTGATTGCAGGTCAAAAGTCGATTATAACGCGTTCTCGCAAATCGATTGCTGGTTTTAAGTTGCGCGAAGGAATGGCCGTTGGTACCAAAGTTACGCTGCGTAAAAATCGCATGTATGAATTTATTGATCGCCTAGTACACATTGCCATGCCACGCATTCGGGATTTCAGGGGATTGAACTCCAAGAGTTTTGATGGACGCGGTAATTTTGCCATGGGAATCAAGGAACATATTGTTTTTCCTGAAATCGATTATGACAAGGTCGATCAGATACTCGGGATGGACATTATTGTTTGCACAACGAGCGATAGTGATGATGAGGCGAGAGCCTTGTTGAAGGGATTTGACTTTCCGTTCAATGACTAAACATTGGAATAGCATTGATTTAAGACGTTGTTGGAACGGGTTTGAGAGTGAAAAAGAGCATTGCTCTTTCAAGGAGGATTGAATGGCGAAACAAAGCGCTATTGAGAATAATCGCAAAAGACAGAGACTGGTCGTTGCTTATGCTGCTCGTCGTGCGAGCCTGAAGGCGATCATCATGGATCGCAGTAAACCGGCGGAAGAGCGCTTCAAGGCGCAGCTCAAACTGGCGACATTACCACGCAATTCTTCGAAATCGCGTGTTCGCAATCGCTGTGAACTAACCGGACGGCCAAGAGGTTTCTACCGGAAAATGAAAATTTCTCGTATTGCCCTGCGGGACCTGGCTTCAAATGGCCAGCTTCCCGGTATGGTCAAATCTAGCTGGTAGAAGGGAGACGCATAATGACAATGACTGATCCCTTGGGAGATATGCTGACACGTATCCGGAACGCCCAGATGAGAAAAAAGGGCAAGGTGAAAACACCTGCTTCAAAGCTTCGTGGTAATGTTCTGGACGTGCTGCAAAAAGAAGGTTTTATCCGTGGCTATTCGCAGACCGAATATGCAGCAGGAAAAACAGAGTTTGAGATTGAGTTGAAATATTATGATGGTGAACCCGTCATTCGCTCGATCACACGGATCTCGAAACCGGGACGCCGCGTTTATTCTTCGGTGAAGAATATTCCAACGGTTGCCAATGGTCTTGGTGTATCCATTCTTTCAACTCCGCGCGGCGTGATGTCCGATCATGATGCGCGCGAGAATAATGTTGGTGGCGAGGTGCTTTGCAGCATTTTTTAGCCCTATCCCTTTGATCAAAATTGACGAAGGGCCAAGGCGACTATCTTAGAGGTTTTTTTTATTATGTCTCGTATCGGAAAAAAAGCAGTACCGATCCCCGACGCGGCAACGGCGACGGTCGATGGTCGTACGGTCACCGTTAAAGGTCCCAAAGGTGAACTTTCGGCTGTTTTGGTCAGTGAAGTGCTTGCCAAAATGACGGATGGTGGTGTTCTGGTTGAGCCGGTCAACAGCTCCAAACGGGCTCGTTCCATGTGGGGCATGTCGCGGACGATCATTGCCAATCTGGTGGCTGGTGTAACAGATGGTTACACGAAGCACTTGGAGATCAAGGGTGTTGGTTATCGCGCCATCTTGAAGGGTAAAAATCTACAATTGGCACTTGGCCTGTCACATGATGTTCTGTATCCCATTCCAGATGGTATCGAGATCAAGTGCGCGAGCCAGACGGATATTGAGGTGAGCGGCATCAACAAGCAACACGTTGGTCAGGTCGCAGCTGAAATCCGTAGATATCGCCCTCCGGAGCCCTATAAAGGCAAAGGTATCAGATATAAAGACGAATATGTATTCCGTAAGGAAGGCAAGAAGAAATAGCGCCCATTAGTTATTGGACGATAGGTTACCTAGATAGGGAACGTGACAGATGTCGACGAATAAGAAAACTTTGCAAAAACGCCGCAATAGAGTGCGCAAAGCTCTGCGACGCAATGAGAATACGCGGGCCAGATTGTCGGTACACCGGTCAGGCCAGAATATCTATGCTCAGATCATTGATGATACCATGAATGTGACAATCGCTTCTGCCTCATCAATAGATAAGGATATGAAGAGTAAACTCAAAAGCGGTAGTGATACCAAGGCTGCGACCGAGATTGGCAAATTGATTGCCAAAAAAGCCATTGCAGCCGGTGTCAAGGAAGTTGTTTTTGACCGGGGAGCTTTCGTCTATCATGGACGCATCAAGGCTCTGGCTGAAGCTGCCCGCGAGGGCGGATTGATATTTTAAAACGATCGCCCTTGTAAAGCTGTTAAGCAAAAGGGCAAGCAAGCAACCCTTGATAAGCCATCTGGCTACGGGGTGACGTATGATTTTGAAAGGATGAGAAGTTGGCACGAGGTGACGGCAGAGATAGAGGCGGCAGAGATCAAGGTCGTGGTCGCGATGAGCGAGAACCAGAGTTTCTCGACAAGCTGGTACACATTAATCGTGTTGCCAAGGTTGTAAAGGGCGGTAAACGCTTTGGTTTTGCTGCTTTGGTCGTCGTCGGTGATCAAAAAGGTCGCGTTGGATTTGGACATGGCAAAGCACGCGAAGTACCTGAAGCCATTCGCAAGGCCACCGAAGAAGCGCGCAAGACTCTTATTCGGGTTCCTTTGCGCGAAGGCCGTACCCTGCATCACGATGTCTCTGGACATCACGGGGCTGGTAAAGTCATCATGAGGGCCGCACCTCCAGGCACTGGTATTATTGCTGGTGGGCCTATGCGTGCTGTTTTTGAAATGGTTGGTATTCAAGATGTGGTTGCCAAGTCGATTGGTACATCGAACGCCTATAACATGATCCGGGCAACTTTTGATGCACTTTCGCGCGAAGACAGCCCACGTTCGGTTGCTGCACGTCGCGGTCTGAAAGTAAGCGATATTGTAGGTCGACGTCGTGATGGCGTGAGCGAAGTAGCTATACCGCAAGAGGGCTAGACCTCAGCGAGCGATGAGAAAGAATTGAACTATGGCAAAAGACAAAAAATCGGGTAAAATGGTCACTGTAATGCAGACCGGTAGCTCAATCCGGCGTCCCAAGGATCAAAAAGATACCTTGATTGGGCTCGGTCTAAATAAGGTCAGCCGTAAAAGTATCCTTCAGGATACACCTGCTGTGCGCGGCATGATCAATAAAGTGTCGCATATGGTGCGAATTGTCGATGAATAAACCGGGATCGTTTTAAATATCCGTTTTAAACACCCGTTGGAAATGAATTTAAGGAATGTTGGACCATGCGGCTCAATGAATTGAGAGATAATCCAGGCGCCACCAAACAACGCAAACGCGTTGGCCGTGGTATTGGTTCTGGAACCGGCAAAACAGCCGGACGCGGCCATAAAGGGCAGAAATCACGCTCCGGCGTTGCCATCAAAGGGTTTGAGGGCGGCCAGATGCCTATCCACAGGCGTTTGCCAAAACGCGGGTTTAACAGTCCAAATCGTAAAAATTTCAATGCTGTTAATCTGGAGCGTATTCAGATCGCCATTGATGCCAAGCAAATTGATGCCAAGAAGCCTGTTACGGTGGATGCACTATTGCATGCTGGGGTTATTCGGCGCGCCAAAGATGGCGTCAGATTACTTGGCAACGGTGAATTAAAATCGGGTGTTTCCTTTGAAGTGACGGGAGCCTCAAAAGGCGCTATCGCAGCTGTGGAAAAAGCCGGCGGTTCTGTGAAGCTGGTCGAAATGCCTAAAATTGAGGCCAAAGAAAAAGAAAAAGCCGACTGGCGTCTTGAAAAGCGTAAGAAAAACGCCCAATAAGATTAGTACACAGGGTGACCTTGTGGGCGCGCCTTTTTTCACCTCGTCTTTTTTAATTTTGGCCAGGGCTTAGTTCTGTGGCTTGTGGGGCTCGAATGAGCTAGTCAGGAAACCAACGGATGTCATCGGCAGCAGAACAACTTGCCTCCAATCTCAATCTGTCGGCGTTTAGCAAGGCGACCGAGCTCAAGAAACGCATCTGGTTTACGCTAGGGGCGCTTCTTGTCTATCGTCTTGGCACCTATATCCCACTGCCGGGCATCAATATCTCGGCTCTGGAACAATTATTCAAACAGAACCAGTCTGGCATCCTTGGCATGATGAACATGTTTGCTGGCGGTGCTGTTGGTCGTATGGCCATTTTTGCTCTTAATATCATGCCCTATATTTCGGCATCGATCATTATCCAGTTGATGACCACTGTTTCTCCCCATCTTGAGCAGCTCAAGAAAGAGGGCGAGCAAGGGCGTCAGCAAATTAACCAGTATACGCGTTATGGCACCGTTGTTCTGGCTGCCCTGCAGGCTTACGGCATTGCTGTGGGGTTGGAAGGCGCTGGCAATATTGTGACTGATCCGGGCTGGTTTTTCCGCATGACGGCGGTGATCACTTTGGTGGGTGGCACCGTGTTCTTGATGTGGCTTGGTGAGCAGATCACGGCCCGCGGTATTGGTAACGGTATTTCACTGATCATTTTTGCCGGTATTGTCGCCGAATTGCCGTCAGCACTTGTGGGAACCCTGGAGCTATCACGTCGCGGTTCATTGTCAGCCGGTCTTCTGATTGCCCTCACTCTCATGGTCTTTCTGGTCATCGGTTTTATCGTCTTTATGGAACGGGCGCAAAGACGTTTGCTCATTCAGTACCCCAAGCGCCAGGTTGGTAAAAAGATGTTCCAGGGCGATAGCTCTCATCTGCCATTGAAGCTTAATACAGCTGGTGTTATCCCGCCAATTTTTGCCTCTTCGTTGCTGTTGCTGCCCATCACGGTTGCCAACTTCTCGTCGGGGGGACCTGAATGGTTGACCAATATCACGGCACTATTGGGGCGCGGCCAGCCGCTTTATCTGTTGACCTATGTGCTGATGATCCTGTTTTTTGCGTTCTTTTATACAGCCATTGTCTTCAATCCGGACGAGACGGCTGACAATTTGAAGAAATATGGTGGCTTTGTTCCAGGCATTCGGCCCGGCAAACGCACAGCAGAATATATTGATTATGTTTTAACCAGAATTACCGTCGCGGGGGCGGCATATCTGGCACTTGTTTGTATCTTGCCAGAGTTTTTGATTTCCTATGCGGCGGTTCCATTTTATTTTGGTGGCACCTCTTTGCTGATCGTCGTCAGCGTGACAATGGACACGGTCGCTCAGGTTCAAAGCCATCTCCTTGCGCATCAGTATGAAGGTTTGATCAAGAAATCCAAACTGAGAAAAGGATCACGTAGACGATGAATATTATTTTGTTGGGCCCTCCTGGAGCCGGAAAAGGCACGCAGGCCAAGCGTATCGAAGAAGCCAAAGGCCTCGTACAGCTTTCAACAGGGGACATGTTGCGCGCAGCTGTTGCCGCTGGCAGTGAAGTTGGCTTGAAAGCCAAGGAAGTCATGGCCTCTGGTGGTCTGGTTTCTGATGAGCTGGTCATAGGCATTATTTCTGATCGAATTGACGAAGATGATGTTCAGGGTGGCTTCATTCTGGATGGCTTCCCTCGCACCGTTGGGCAGGCAGAAGCACTTGATGTTTTGCTCGCAGAAAAATCCAAAAATCTTGATGTTGTCATCGAGATGAAGGTGGAAGATGATCCTTTGATCAAGCGCATCACCGGCCGTTCCACATGTGGTTCATGTGGCGAAGGGTATCATGATGAGTTCAAAAAGCCGGCAGTTGAAGGAAAGTGCGACAAATGTGGTGCCAATGACTTCGAGAGACGTGCTGATGATAATGAAGAAACAGTAAGATCCAGACTGGTTGCCTATCACGAGCAAACAGCACCACTTGTTGATTATTATGGCAAAACTGGCAAACTCAAATCAATCGATGGCATGGTGGCCATTGACGATGTGACCACTGCTATGCTGGACATTCTCTCTTAAACTGCGAACATTTAAAATGTTCGAAGTTTGATTGACCAAAAGAGTTGACGTCTAAGGGCAATTTCGGCTAAATAGGCGCTTAATTCTCGAAAATTGATACATATCCGGCCAACGGTAAAATGATACCGATGGCTGGCCGTGTGTTTTATATGTTGTCGAATGTTCAAAGAAGTGCTTTGAAACCCCGATGATATGCGATTGCATAAGATATTTGACCGTTCCAGCGGTGCGTTTCCCAATGAAACCATGTGGAACATGACAGGAGAACAAGGTGGCTCGTATAGCAGGGGTGAATATCCCGACCAACAAACGGGTGCTAGTTGCACTGCAGTATATCCACGGGATAGGTGGTAGATTTGCGAAAGATATCTGTCAAAAGGTAAAAATTCCAGCTGAACGGCGAGTGAATGAGCTGACCGATGCCGAAGTCATCCAGATCCGCGAAGTGATTGATGCCGACTATATGGTGGAAGGTGATCTTCGACGCAACGTTGCCATGAACGTCAAACGCTTGATGGATCTTGGTTGCTACAGAGGTTTGCGTCATCGTCGTGGTTTGCCGGTCAACGGTCAGCGGACCCATACCAATGCGCGCACTCGCAAAGGCCCGGCCAAAGCGATCGCCGGCAAGAAAAAGTAACCCATATTACCCTTGGCTCGCTTGGTGACAATTTTGCTGGCGGGCATAAACAGGACGGAAGTAGAAAATGGCCAAGGAAAAGACCCGCGTTAAAAAGCGCGAGCGAAAAAATATCAGCACGGGTGTCGCGCATGTATGTGCTACATTCAATAACACCATGATCACTATCACAGATGCTCAGGGCAACACAATTGCCTGGTCAACTGCTGGCACCATGGGGTTTAAAGGATCACGCAAATCCACTCCTTATGCAGCGCAGATGGCTGCCGAAGATGCGGGAAAAAAAGCTCAGGAACACGGCATGCGTAATCTTGAAGTTGAAGTCAAGGGGCCTGGGTCTGGACGCGAATCAGCGCTTCGTGCCTTGCAGGCGGCAGGTTTCCAGATCACCTCCATCCGTGATGTGACACCCATTCCTCATAATGGTTGTCGCCCACGCAAGAGACGGCGTGTATAACAAGCGATCATTGAGCTACAATCAGAATTTCCGGTCCCCCGAGCCCCTGGAACGTTCTGTGAATTGTTTTGGCGGG
Organism: bacterium; assembly: GCA_024228495.1. Taxonomy (GTDB): domain Bacteria; phylum Pseudomonadota; class Alphaproteobacteria; order Rhizobiales; family JAKIUO01; genus JAKIUO01. Next base: position 13,732 of record JAAETJ010000297.1, read on the forward strand.
ACTAATGAATTAGAAGGTGATGCAGGTGATCCAGAATAACTGGCAGGAGCTGATCAAGCCTACCAAGCTTGAAGTTATCTCAAAAGGCGATATCAACCGTTTGGCGACGATTGTAGCCGAACCATTGGAACGTGGATTTGGTACGACGCTTGGTAATGCCTTACGCCGTATACTGCTTTCATCTTTGCAGGGCTCAGCCATTACGTCGGTTCATATTGATGGCGTGCTGCATGAGATTTCTTCGATTTCGGGCGTTCGCGAAGACGTCACGAATATCGTTCTTAACATCAAGGGCATTGCCCTTCGTATCCATTCTGAGGGTACAAAACGCATGATCCTTCACAAAGAAGGTCAGGGCGTCGTCACAGCTGGCGATATAGAAACCGGATCTGATGTTGAAGTACTGAACCCGGAACAGGTTATCTGCACACTTGATGAAGATACCGTTCTGCACATGGAATTCACTGCTGATACCGGTAAAGGCTATCAGGCGGCTGAACATAACCGGCCTGAAGATGCGCCGATTGGTTTGATCCCGGTCGATAGTTTGTACAGCCCGGTCAAGCAGGTATCTTATCAGGTTGAAAATACCCGTGAAGGTCAAGTGCTGGATTATGACAAGCTGACCATGCATGTGGAAACAGATGGTTCCATCACGCCTGAGAATGCGATCGCCTTTGCTGCACGTATTTTGCAGGATCAACTGACAATCTTCGTAAATTTCGAAGAACCAGAAGTGATTGCCGAAGAAGCAAAAGAACCAGAATTGGCGTTTAATGCGGCCTTGCTGAAAAAGGTCGATGAGCTAGAACTTTCCGTGCGCTCTGCCAACTGTCTCAAAAACGATAATATCGTCTATATCGGCGATCTTATTCAAAAGAGCGAAACAGCAATGCTGCGTACCCCGAACTTTGGGCGCAAGTCACTGAACGAAATCAAACAGGTGCTTGCCACAATGGGGCTGCATCTTGGAATGGAAGTTCCTAATTGGCCACCAGAGAATATCGAAGAGTTGGCCAAACGATATGAAGATCAATATTGATCGAAATAACGCGCTGATGCGAAAGATCGAGTTTTCGCATCCGATTTAAAGGAGAGACGTTGTGCGTCATCGCAAAAAAGGGCGTAAGCTCAACAGGACAGCAAGTCATCGTAAAGCGATGTTTGCCAATATGGCAGCAGCGCTGATCAAGCATGAGCAGATCATGACGACTTTGCCCAAGGCCAAAGAGATGAAGAGGATCATTGATCGTCTGATTACCCTTGGCAAACGTGGTGATATGCATGCTCGTCGCCAGGCTTTTGCCCGTCTTCGTGATGATGCCATGGTTACAAAGCTGTTTGATGTGCTTGGCGAACGCTATAAAGACCGCTCCGGTGGATATGCGCGCGTCATGAGAGCTGGATATCGCTTTGGCGATAATGCCCCTCGTGCTGTTATTGAGCTTGTTGATCGCGATCTTTCTGCCAAGGGCCTGGATAGCGGACCAGATATGAGCCAGCAAGATGAGGAAGGCGGCGAAGCGGCTGCAGTTGCTTAAAGACAAGCAATGCATGCAAGCCTTGAATTGGCCTGTAATAAAATCAGACAGGAAAAAGCGGCTCATTGGGCCGCTTTTTATTTGTTTGAAGCTCAAGATATTGAGGTCTATATTTCACCCATCTGTTCAAACATTAAATCGCCTTGAAAAAATGGGATTTGGAAAACTCAATTTTTTGCCACGCTAGAGAAAATCAAGGGAATCAATGATAAAAATTCTATCCATCAAAAAAGTGTTTAACGCGAGCCTCGTAATTAGTGCTGTTTGTGCCGTGATAATAATGTCCAATATCATACAACCCCGTCAGAGCAATGCGAAGGACTGGGGTCTGCCAACCAACCAGGCAGCGATTAAATATTCCTTCGCGCCGATTGTCAAACAAGCATTACCTGCTGTCGTCAATGTCTACGTCCGTCACCGTACAAGACGGAACAAAAGGCGCAGCCGTCTTTCTCGCGATCCGTTTTTCCGGCGGTTTTTTGGTGATAGCTTTGGAGTGCCAAAAGAGCGTATTGAAAGTTCGCTTGGATCCGGTGTGATCATCGATGCGAGCGGCATAGTGGTGACCAACTATCATGTCATTGAAGGGGCGACCGACAACGAGATCAAAATTGCCATGGCCAATCGCAAGGAATATCGGGCCGATATCATCCTGAAAGACAAGAAAACAGATCTCGCGGTTGTCAAGATACGTGCGGATGGTGAAAAATTTCCTTTTCTTAGCATCGCCAATTCAGATGATCTGGAAGTAGGAGATCTGGTGCTTGCCATGGGGAATCCTTTTGGGGTTGGTCAAACTGTGACCAGCGGTATCGTTTCAGCATTGGCGCGCACCGGTATTGGTGGCGGAGATGCACAATATTTCATTCAAACTGATGCCGCTATTAACCCCGGTAATTCCGGCGGGGCGCTTGTTGATATGAATGGTGATCTGATTGGCATCAATACGGTGATCTTTTCAAAATCGGGTGGGTCTTTGGGCATTGGTTTTGCCATTCCGTCAAATATGGTAAGCTTGGTAGTCAATTCTGCCAGGAGCGGACGCAGTGTGCAACGACCCTGGTTTGGTGCCAATGTTAAAAAGGTGACACCAGCGATCAGCGAAGGGCTGGATTTGCCAAAACCTACCGGCGTCTACATCAATAGTCTTGGCGACGAAAGTCCGGCTAGAGATGCCGGGCTGAGGGTTGGAGATGTTATTCTTTCAGTCAACAGCCATGCGATAACCGATGCCAAATCGTTTCGCTATCAGTTCTCGATTAAGGGAACCGGAGGTCGTGCCAATCTGAAAATCTGGCGCAATGGCCGCAACATCACCAAAATGGTCTCCCTTGTCAGCGCTCCAGAGACCCCGGCCAGAAATGAAACAAGGTTGCGGGGTAATAATCCTTTCTCAGGCGCGCTGGTTGCCAATCTCTCACCGGCACTCGCGGAAGAAATATCCATGAGTGATCAAACAGGAGTGGTTGTTGTTGGTTTGGGGAGACGCTCCTTCGCCAAACGCATAGGACTTGTGCCAAAGGATATCCTGCTGCAGATTAACGGTACGGAAATAGAAAGCGTCGCTGATCTCGTTGAGACTTTACGTGGGCGACAGCGTTCATGGCGTTTTACGGTCAAACGGGGCGATAATATTCTTTCCATGAGTCTGGGCCGCTAAGCGTCATATAACAAACGCCGATGTTTCGGCATTTTCAAACGAGTGTTCAAGAACCATGAGTGATCTTTTTGAAAACGCGGGATTGGAAAATGAGGCACCGCGCCCACTTGCCGATCTTTTGCGCCCGCAATCATTAGAAGATATCGTAGGGCAGGATCATTTACTCGGTGAAGAGGGTTTTCTTGGAGCGATGGTGCGTGCCAGAAAACCTGGCTCTATCATATTCTGGGGGCCACCGGGATCTGGCAAAACCACCATTGCCAGATTGCTTGCCCATGAAATTGATCTGCATTTCGTACAGATATCAGCCATTTTTTCAGGTGTGAAAGATTTGCGCGCTGTGTTTAACGAAGCGATGGGACGGCACAAAGCTGGACTAGGCACGCTGTTATTTATCGATGAGATCCATCGTTTCAACAAATCCCAACAAGATAGTTTTTTACCTCATCTGGAGGACGGCACAATTGTTCTGGTAGGGGCTACGACTGAAAACCCGTCTTTTGAACTCAATCCGGCACTTTTGTCGCGGACCAGTGTTTTGACTTTCAAACGCATAGGTGAGGCCGGACTGGAATCCTTGCTCCAAAAAGCCGAAGACCATCTTGGTTGCGCATTGCCGCTTGATAAAGGTGCGCGTGCAGCGCTCATTAATATGGCAGATGGTGATGGGCGCTCGATCTATAATCTGGTCGAAGATGTGTTGCGCGGTGTTGGGGATGAGCGCGGTGAAATTGATACGAAAAAGCTGGTGTCTCTCGTGCAACGTCGAGCGCCGATCTATGACAAAAACAGCGATGCTCACTATAATCTTGTCAGCGCCCTTCACAAGAGTATTCGCGGCTCAGACCCCCAAGCTGCTTTGTATTGGTTCGCACGCATGCTGGCCGGGGGAGAGGACCCCTTGTTTCTAGCGCGCCGGTTAGTGCGCATGGCCGTTGAGGATATTGGTCTGGCCGATCCTCAGGCTTTGATACAGGCCAATGGGGCGAAAGACGCCTATCAGTTTTTGGGCTCCCCTGAAGGAGAGCTGGCATTGGCGCAAAGCGTTGTCTATCTGGCCACGGCCCCTAAATCCAACGCCGTTTACAGCGCCTATAAAGAGGCCGTGACGTCTGCGAAAAGTTCAGGGTCCTTGTCGCCGCCTAAAATAATACTCAATGCGCCAAACAAGCTGATGAAGCATGAAGGTTATGGTGAGGGCTATGAATATGATCACTCGTGCGAACATGGGTTTTCGGGGCAGGATTATTTTCCCGAGGGCTATACGCGCCAGAATTATTATCGCCCCGTAGAGCGCGGATATGAGCGAGAAGTACAAAAAAGACTTGACTACTGGGACGGTCTTCGCAAAAAGCGCGGGTAATATAGATTTTACATTAAGGAACATTTCATGCAGTGGATGAACGCTATACCATTACCGCTTCTCATTGTCATGTCTCTGACGCTGGGGCTAGCGCCCTTTATGCCTGAGCCGCATGTGGTCGGAAAATTGCGTATGCTGTTTGCAGGCACTTTGAGCAAACCAACGGATATCTTCGATCTTTTGATGCATGGTACGCCCTGGATTTTGCTCGGTCTCAAGCTTGTCAGCCTGGGCATTGCTAAATCGAACTAGGGACCTCCTCAACATGAAGATGATATTGATGGTAGCACTGGGGGGAGCAATCGGCTCCTCCTTTCGTTATTTGGTCGGTGTCACGGCGACCCGCTTGTTTGGCATGGGCTTTCCGTGGGGCACGTTGATTGTTAATATTGTGGGCTCATTTTTGATGGGTGCGTTGATTGTGTTATTGGCACTCCGGTTTTCGGTGAGCAACGAGATCCGGGCTTTTTTAGCCATCGGTGTGCTGGGCGGTTTTACGACCTTTTCAAGCTTTGCACTCGACATTGTTTCGCTCTATGAAAAGAAACAATATTTGGCCTCGATGGGCTATATGAGCGTATCTGTTATATGTTCAATACTTGGCATGTTTTTGGGAATGGCCGTTGTTCGCTCCTTTTTGGGCTGAACTGGTAAGCAGGAAACTGATATGAGTGGTGTCAAACAGAAAAACATTACTGAAAATGAAGATGGCATGCGGCTTGATCGCTGGTTCCGTTCGCACTTTCCTCTCATCTCGCAAGGTCAGCTGCAAAGATATTTGCGCAAGGGCGAGGTGCGCGTCGATGGCGGCCGCTCGAAAACGTCGAGGCGGCTGATCGCAGGGCAGGAAGTTCGGATACCGCCTTTGCCAGATGAACGGACAGATAAAAAACCACGCACTAAAAGACTGACGCAAAGAGATATTGAGTTTATTCGGTCGTTGGTGATCTATCGCGATAAGTATTTTATTGCTATCAACAAACCACCGGGCCTTTCCGTGCAGGGCGGCACCAATCAAGAGCGCCATGTGGACGGTTTATTAGAAGGTCTGAAGTTTGATCATGAAGAGCGCCCCAAGCTGGTTCATCGGCTGGACCGCGATACGTCCGGTGTCTTGATGTTGGCGCGCTCAAGGGCTTCCGCCATGCTTATTGGCAAGCTTTTCAAGCAGCGCGATACGTCCAAACTCTATTGGGCCGCTGTGATAGGCACGCCTCGTCCAGAGAAGGGCGAGATACAGCTGGCTCTAGCCAAGAAGAAAGGCCGCTCAGGCGAAAAAATGCAAGTTTGTTATGAGGGTGAAGAACATGGGCAATATGCGGTCTCCAAATATTCTGTACTGGCATCGGCTGGCCAGAGATTCTCTTTTGTCGCCTTAACGCCTATAACTGGCCGCACCCATCAGCTGCGCGTGCATATGAATGCGATTGATTTTCCCATCGTGGGAGATGGAAAATATGGTGGCACTGACGCTCACCCTGGTGGCGAGGTGCCACGCAAATTGCATCTTCACGCTCGCTCATTCAGTTTTATTCATCCAGATACCAAGCGACTAATCATGGTGCGTGCACCACTGCCAGCTCATATGATGACAACCTGGGAGTTGATGGGGTTTGATCCAGACGGTACTGAAAATCCGTTTGAGGTACCGAGCGGCAAGGGGGCCTAGATGAAAGTGGCGAACGTAGAGCCAAAGCTCGTCATTTTTGATTGCGATGGTACGCTGGTTGATAGTCAGCACATTATTATCAAAGCCATGAGAACGGCGTTTGAAACGCTTGGCCTCACGCCGCCATCAGATCGAGATATCCGAGGCATTATCGGCTTGTCACTTACTGTCGCCGTGGACGCGTTGGTTCCTGAAGTGCAAAAAGAAAAACTGCCGCAGCTTTGTGACATCTTTAAAGCTTCATTTATCGCGCAACGTGAATTACCCTATTTCCATGAACCTTTGTTTTTGGGAGCACGTGAAATATTGCAGGAATTATCGGATCGCGAAGATATTTTGCTTGGTGTGGCGACGGGCAAATCTCGACGCGGCGTTGATAAGCTATTCGAGCGCGAAAATTTGGGTCAGTACTTCTACAATATCCAGACGGCCGACGATGCGCCCTCCAAGCCTCATCCCGGCATGATCTTGCGAGCAATTGAGCAAACCGGGATCAATAGTCGTAACGTGCTGATGATCGGTGATACGACGTTTGATATAGAAATGGCCCGCAACGCGGACGTTGAGGCTATTGGCGTGCGTTGGGGATATCATGAGGAGTCTGCGCTCGTTGATGCCGGAGCACATAGCTTGATCGATCAATTCAGCGAGATCACTGATCTATTGGCAACTTTTGACCAGGCGGCTTGCCAATGAGCCAGAAGATCAAGCGTTTCTATTCAGGGGTCGAAACGACTTTCGTTCAATACGGCTTTCAAATTATGCTGGATGATCGCCCGATAAAATCCGCAGGACAGCAAGTTTTGCAGCTTCCCAACAAAAAGATGGCAGAGCAGATAGCCGAGGAATGGCGCCAGCAAAAAGAGTTTATTGATTTTGGCAACATGCCTGCGATGCGTTTTGCGAGCGCTGTTGCCGATAATATCATGCCATGTCCAGATGAAGCACGCGCGGAAATACTCCAATATGCGCATTCAGATCTTCTGTGTTATCGGGTCAGCGAACCAGATAACCTGGTCGAGCGGCAAGCAAGCTTGTGGGATCCGGTTTTGGATCAATTCAAGGAGGAACTCAGTATAGAATTTGTTACCTCTGGCAGTATCCAATATGTGGAGCAGGGGGGTGAGAGCATGAAACGCTTTGAGGCGCTTATCATTCCCCTTGAGGGCTATCAATTGGGAGCTGTTCATTCGGTGACAGTGATGACGGGATCAGCCGCTCTGTCAATCGCTCTTCACAATAATTGGCTGACGGTTGAAGCTGCCTGGGAGCATGCCCATCTGGATGAAGATTTTCAGGCCGAGCAATGGGGCGAAGATGAAGAGGCCATCTTGCGGCGACAGCGGCGACAGGCAGAATTTTACGCCGCTACGCTGGTTTTTGATCGCTAGTTTACTTGCTGGAACTATCTTCAAGATTATTATGGAGATAACCATCGATCACCGCCATCAGATCTTCAATCCGGTTCTCGAAAAAGTGGTTGGCATTTGGAACAACAACATGGCCAATATCGATGCCTTTTTGGGTTTTTAATTTTTCAACAAGCGTTTGCACGTCTACAGCTGGTACGACCCGGTCGATCTCACCATTGACAATGAGGCCAGAGGATGGGCAGGGGGCCAGGAATGAAAAATCATACAGATTGGCTGGTGGTGCTACAGATATAAATCCCTGCAATTCTGGCCGTCTCATCAATAGCTGCATGCTGATCCAGGCACCAAACGAAACACCAGCGATCCAACAGCTAGTTGCTTCTTTGTTGATGGCCTGCATCCAGTCGAGGGCTGCTGCCGCGTCCAGCATTTCTCCCGCGCCATTGTCAAACAGTCCTTGGGACCTTCCAACACCGCGAAAGTTGAAACGCAAAACGGAAAAGCCGCGTTGCACAAAGCTGTAATAGAGGTGATAGACAATCTGGTTATTGATCGTACCACCGAATTGGGGGTGGGGATGCAGGACCAGCGCGATGGGTGATTCTGGATCTGTGTTATGATGATAGCGGCCTTCAAGGCGGCCAGCAGGTCCATTAAAGACGACCTCGGGCATGAGTGTGATGCTCCTGCAATTGTTTTCAGATTGAACTGAATGGTTTTGGTACGTTTGACATGCCTGAAAAATGGACAGTCAAGAAACCACCCCTGCGACAAAAGAGGCGGGCTAAATGCTTGACTAATGCAGTCAGGAATTATACATCATAACTATGGAATGTGAATGACCTGTTCAGTTTATACGTCCGTTTATATTCGAACTGAGCGATGATTTTAGACATTTTTGTCTACACGAATATGCAGGCCAAAAGCAAGTGAATTACGTCATGAGCATTGAAAACAGGGGCTTGAAACATCTGTTTGCCCCAACAATACGAATTTGGACCGTCTGGCAGCTGTTTATGGATGATTTGAATGAAGCTTAATACCAAAGGTAGATATGCGGTGATGGCAATGGCAGATATTGCCAAATGCGGTCAAGGAAAAGCCGGGAACAAGGCGGTTCCAATGGCGCGGATCGCTGAGCGCCAGCATATTTCGCTGCCTTATCTGGAACAGCTGTTTTCAAAGCTTCGCCGCGAGGGATTGGTATCAAGTATGCGTGGCCCCGGCGGCGGTTATACTCTGGCGCGCCCTGCTTCCGAGATTTTTATCGGCGAGATCATGCAAGCAGTTGGTGAACCGGTAAAAATGACGAGGTGCAATCGCGAGAAAAATATTTCCGAAGGCTGCGTTAGCGGGGGTGACTGCAATACGCATGAACTCTGGAGCGCGTTGAGCGATCATATCTATACATTTCTTGTCAGCATCAGTCTTCAGGATGTCGTGGAAAAAAATGTCGGATCATTTGTGTCTCTGACCTCAAACCAGCGAGCAGTCATTAAAAAGAGTGACCCTGCAGCGGTCGAGGAGGCGATATGAACGTCAATCCACGCACGATTGACAGGGTTTACCTCGATCATAATGCGACCTCCCCTTTGCGCCAAAGGGTGCGGGATGCGATGGTCGAAGCCATGGATATTGCTGGCAACGCGTCTTCCGTGCATGCCGAAGGACGCAAAGCTCATGCTTTGATTGAGCGATCAAGGGAAAAGATTGCCGCATTGATGGGGGCAGATGCCGATGATGTGTTGTTCACCTCTGGTGGTACAGAGGCCAATATAACGGCTTTGTCTCCAGGACTGGTTGCCAAAACGCCAGAAGATCGCGCTAGAGCCCTTTGTTTTGTATCAGAGGTTGAGCATCCATCTGTACGCAAGGGCGGGCGGTTTGATCCCTTACAGGTTCGTACGATACCTGTCACACTGTCCGGGATTGTTGATCAGGACGCGTTCATAAAGATTCTCGATGCTCATGAGCTTACCCCCTTGGCGGGTGAAAAGAGCAAACATCCATTCATTGTCTCGGTGATGCTTGCCAATAACGAAACCGGTGTTATTCAACCCGTCACGGAGATTGCAGGCATCGTGCTTGAGCGTGGCGGATTAATGCATTGTGATGCAGTACAAGCACTGGGACGTATGCCATTCGATCTGGCCTCAATTGGTGTCGATCTCGTGACGATTGCCGCTCATAAAATTGGCGGACCAAAAGGTGTTGGTGCCCTGGTCGGGCCTGCGATTGATAATGTTTTGAACGATCCCTTGATGATAGGCGGTGGTCAGGAGTTAAGACGCCGGGCTGGCACCGAAGATATTGTCTCTATTGCAGGTTTTGCGATAGCGGCCGAGGTTTCGTGTGAAGAGCTTGCAGATCGTGAAATGGTCAGGTTCCTACGCGATCGCTCTGAGCGGCGCTTGCACAATGAACATCCCGACTTGATTTTTTTTGGCAAGGATACTGACAGGCTGGACAACACGACATTCATGGCAATACCTGGGATTTTGTCACAAGATATGGTGATCGCCCTTGATCTGGATGGCATTGCAATTAGCGCTGGATCGGCGTGTTCCTCTGGTAAAGTCAAACAATCAAGTGGTCTTGAAGCCATGGGGGTGAGTGCCGATATTGCACGATGTGCCTTTCGTGTCAGCTTTGGACCACGGAATTGGTTGAGTGACGTGGACCGGTTGGTCGCCTCCATCGCCAAAGCAGTCAAACAACATAAAAAAGCCGGAGCGATTGACTAATCGCTGTCTTGGTTTTTGTACGCAAATTTGAGAAGTAACAAGGAACTGAGCCAATGGCTGGCATACAGGACGAAACAATTGATCAGGTTAAAGATCTTGACGTCGACAAATATAAATATGGTTTCACCACCGATATCGAAATGGACATGGCGCCCAAGGGTTTGTCTGAAGATATTGTGCGCTTTATTTCGGCCAAAAAGAACGAACCTGAATGGATGCTCGAATATCGCCTTGATGCCTATCGACGCTGGTTGAGCATGGAGGAACCAAGTTGGGCGATCCTCAACTATCCAAAAATTGATTTTAAAGATCTATATTACTATGCCGCGCCAAAGCAAAAGGTGGAGCTTGATAGTCTTGATGATCTTGATCCCGTGATTTTGGCTACCTATGAAAAGCTTGGTATTCCGCTCAAGGAACAAGAAATTCTGGCTGGCGTTAAAGGCACAAGGAACAAGGTTGCTGTGGACGCGGTTTTCGACAGTGTGTCTGTCGTCACAACTTTTAAAGATGAGCTCAGTAAGGCTGGTGTGATTTTTTGTCCGATCTCTGAAGCGCTGCAAACGTACCCCGAACTGGTGAGAAAATATCTGGGTTCCGTAGTGCCCGCAACCGACAATTTTTACGCGACGCTCAATCAGGCGGTGTTCTCGGATGGCAGTTTTGTCTATATCCCGCCAGGGGTGCGCTGCCCAATGGAGCTGTCTACCTATTTTCGCATCAATGCCGAAAATACAGGTCAGTTCGAGCGCACATTGATTATTGCCGACAAGGGCAGCTATGTCTCATATCTGGAAGGCTGTACGGCACCACAGCGCGACGAGAACCAGCTTCATGCAGCCGTTGTTGAGCTGATCATCATGGATGATGCGGAAATCAAATATTCAACCGTGCAGAACTGGTATCCCGGCGATGAGAACGGCAACGGCGGTATCTATAATTTTGTTACCAAGCGTGCCGATTGTCGGGGCCGTAATTCTAAAGTGAGCTGGACGCAGGTGGAAACTGGTTCGGCCATCACCTGGAAATATCCCAGCTGCATACTGCGCGGTGATAATTCGCAAGGCGAGTTCTATTCTATTGCTGTCTCCAATGGTGCACAGCAGGTGGATAGTGGTACCAAGATGATCCATCTGGGTAAGAACACGTCCAGCCGCATTATCTCCAAGGGGATTTCTGCAGGCAAGAGCTCCAACTGCTATCGCGGCCTTGTCTCTGCCCACCGGCGCGCAACAGGGTCGCGCAACTATACCCAGTGCGACAGCCTGTTGATTGGTGACAAATGCTCGGCCCATACGGTGCCCTATCTGGAAGCCAAAACGCCAAGCGCCCAGTTTGAACACGAAGCAACGACCTCTAAAATATCCGAAGACCAGCTGTTTTACTGCATGCAGCGCGGCATGAACGAAGAAGAAGCCGTCGCGCTTATCGTCAATGGTTTTGTGCGTGACGTGTTGCAACATCTGCCCATGGAGTTCATGGCGGAAAGCCAGAAGCTCATTAGTATTAGTCTGGAGGGCAGTGTTGGGTAGATTGAAAAAAGCCCTTCGGTATATGCAATTAGCCGCATTAATTGTTGCTGCTGTATTTATGACCTGGATGTTTTTCTATGGAGATCTGAAATGGTCAGCCCTGTTTGATTCAGGAGGCGGGAGAGGAAAAGCTCTTCTTTTCTGGATTGTGATGTCGCCTGTAATTGTAGCTGTTTTGTTGGTTCACGCGATCTATAAATTGACCAATGGTGAGACAGCAAATGAAGATGAATAAAAGAGAATACCAATTAGGGGTGTTTGTGTAGCGTCATTCCTACGAAGGCAGGAACGGCGAATGTGAGACGGGGAAGGCGAATTAAAGTGCTGGATAGAGTATGGAACAATATATGCTTTTGCTAAAGGGGGCCGGATGGCTAGTGCTGGCATTGCTGGCTTTTACCCTGGTGTTCACGAAAGATATTGTGAACTACCTGGGAATGGAAAATACGCTGCAAAGCGTGCTGATTGTTATTTTGCCGTTGGTATTTCTAGCGGCCGGGATTGAGTTGATAACGCGCCGCCTGAAATAGGATGAACGGTGAAGTAAGGAATTTAGAATGCTGAAAATCGAAAACTTGCACGCAACTGTCGGAGGGTCCGAGATCCTTCGCGGAATTTCTCTGGAGATACCCAATGGGGAAGTGCACGCTATTATGGGGCCGAACGGGTCTGGTAAGTCCACCTTGTCTTATGTTCTGTCTGGCCGCGATGGCTATGAAGTGACCCAAGGGACCGCAATGCTCAATGGCACCAACCTACTGGATCTTGAGGTCGATGAGCGGGCCGCTGCCGGTGTTTTTCTGGCTTTTCAATATCCCCACGAAATCCCTGGCGTCGCGACCTTTATCTTCCTTCGCCATGCCCTTAATTCGGTGCGCGAAGCACGCGGACAAGAAGAGCTGACAACGCCAGATTTTATGCGCCTAGTCAAAGGCAAGGCTGCCGAGCTCGGCGTTAAGGACGAGATGCTTAAACGGCCATTGAATGTCGGCTTTTCCGGCGGTGAGAAGAAGCGCATGGAAATTTTGCAAATGGCAATTATGGAGCCGTCTTTGTGCATCCTTGATGAGACCGATAGTGGCCTTGATATTGATGCCCTGAAAACTGTTTCGGAGGGCGTTAATGCGTTGCGCTCACCAGATCGCTCTATGCTGGTGATCACCCATTATCAGCGCTTGCTGGATTATATCGTGCCTGACAAGGTGCATGTGCTTTCCAGAGGCCAAATCCGCCACTCCGGCGGCAAAGAACTGGCGCTGGAGCTGGAAAAATCAGGCTATGCAGAATTTGTCGGTGAAGACGCTGCGTAATTAAAATTTGAGATCAAAGATATGACTGCTGTTACGAACATTCAAAAGACCGATGTTGAATTGGGGCTGGCCCAACAGTTCGACGATACGCGCGCCAATCTTCCCGGCAATGACTGGGTGGATACGCTGCGCGAGAACGCTATTCGGAGCTTTGCTAAACTTGGCTTGCCGCACCGGCGCGTCGAAGCGTGGAAATATACTGACCTGCGCTCAATGCTGAAAGAGGCCAAGACGCCAGCAGACAGCGATCTCAATAGCGTATCAGATGCGGATCTTTATCAGGCGCTGGGAGCAGATCTGCATGGGTTGGGCGCTCACCATATCGTTTTTGTCGACGGCATCTATGATGAAGAAAATTCCTTTATCATCGGAGATGAGGCGGGTCTTGTTCACATGACCTCGCTGGCGGAAACTCTCGACAATCCCCCCGAATGGTTTATGCAAAACTTTAACAAGGTCAACCCTCGTGAGGATGATCATGTGGTGGCTCTCAATACCGCCTTCATGCGCGATGGCGCCGTCATAGAGATCGTCAAGAATGCCAAGCTGAAGCGGCCGGTGCATTTGATTTCGGTCTCAAGTTCGGCAAGTGGGCAAGCCATTACTGAGCGTCACTTCATCCATGTTGAAGAAGGCGCCACTGCCACCATATTGGAAAGCTATGTGCATTTGTGTGCGCCTGATACACAGCGCAACAGCGTCACAGAGTTAAGTCTCGAAAAAAGTGCCAGGGTTAATCATGTCAAGTTTCAGCTTGAAGGTGTCAAAGCCGCTCATTTGTCGAACTGGATGGTGTCGATTAGGGAGAGTGCCAATTATCGCGGATTTCAATTCACCATCGGCGCAAAAGTTTCGCGCAACACGATTAATGTGAATTTTGATGGCAGCCACTCTGAAGCTGATATTTCTGGCGTCGCCCTTTTGAGGGACGAGCAGCACGCTGACACTACAATGGACATCGTGCATGGCGTGCCTCATACGCTAAGCCGCGAGTTGTTTAAAACCGTGGTGGATGATCGTGGCAGAGCAATTTTTCAAGGCAAGCTTACCGTTAAGCCAGACGCCCAGAAAACCGATGCCAATCAAATGGCCCACGGCATGCTTTTGTCAGATACCGCCGAATTTGACGCCAAGCCAGAGTTAGAAATTCATGCGGATGATGTGGTTTGCGGTCACGGAGCAACATCTGGCGAGCTGGATGAGGACATGATGTTCTATATGCGCCAGCGCGGCATGAGCATGGACACCGTTCAGACCCTGCTTATTCTGGCTTTTGTCGGTGAATCGTTCGATCTTATCGAAGATAAAGAAATCCGCGCGGCCTTTATCGCAATGGCGCAAGCCTGGCTTGGAGGCAAAACTGGTGAATAGCATGAATAAATCCGGAGATCAGCTACGTGAAATACTCACCCCAAAACCGATTGATGTGCAAGCGATACGAGCGCAGTTTCCCATATTGTCACGAGAAATACATGGCAAGCCGCTGGTCTATCTGGATAATGGCGCATCAGCGCAAAAGCCCCAGGTAGTTCTTGATGCGATTCAGCAGGCTTATTCACAAGAGTATGCCAATGTGCATCGCGGTTTGCATTTCTTGTCGAATACGGCAACCGATCATTTTGAAAAGGCCCGCAAATCTGTGGCGACATTTCTCAATGCGCCAGATGTCAATGAGATCATCTTTACCAGTAACGCTACGGCCGCCATCAATCTGGTGGCATCGTCCTATGGTGGGGTAGCCTTTGAAAAGGGCGATGAAGTTATCCTTTCGGTAATGGAGCATCATTCCAATATCGTGCCGTGGCATTTCCATCGCGAGCGCAACGGCGTGGTTCTGAAATGGTCTCCTGTGTCGGATGATGGTGACTTCCTCATTGATGAGTTTGAAAAACTGCTCAGTGATCGCACCAAGTTGGTGGCTATCACTCATATGTCAAATGTGCTTGGCACCATTGTGCCGATCAAGCAGGTAATTGAGCTCGCTCATGCCAGAGGGATCCCGGTACTGGTGGATGGCTCACAAGCGGCCGTTCACATGAGTGTCGATGTACAGGAGCTAGATGCAGACTTTTACGTCATGACTGGCCACAAGCTCTATGGGCCGTCGGGCATTGGCGCGCTTTATGCCAAGCGTGAGTATCAAGAACGCATGCAGCCCTATATGGGCGGCGGCGAGATGATCGAACATGTCACGACAGACGCGATCAGCTACGGCAAGCCCCCTCATAAATTTGAAGCGGGGACGCCGCCGATCGTTCAGGCCATCGGATTTGGAGTGGCCCTCGACTATATGATGGATATCGGATCAAAGGCCATCGAGGTTCATGAAGAGGACCTCAAAAACTATGCCCGCGAGAATTTGTGTAGGCTTAATGCCTTGCGTATCATTGGGGACGCCAAGGACAAGGGAGCGATCTTCTCTTTTAATATTGAAGGGGTACATGCCCACGATATCTCTACTTTGCTTGACCGCTCCGGTATTGCCGTTCGGGCCGGGACCCATTGCGCCGAGCCCTTGATGGCGCGCTTTAACGTCACCTCGACTTGCCGCGCGTCTTTTGCGATCTATAATACCCGTGATGAAGTTGATGCCCTCTGCGACGGACTGCGGCGAGCCAGCGCGTTTTTTACCTGATAGTCCTGATGAGTAATCCCCGAATAATTGACAACATCAAAAGTAAAGCTGATGCCATGAATGACCAAACAACAGACGTTAAAGATACAGACGAAACAATCAAGATTCTCTCGATTGCCCAAGGCGGCACTCCGGTTGCAGGTTCCAAGCTGTCAAAAGAAGAGCTGAACGATTTGCGTCGTAAAATTGTTGCGGCAGTTAAAACCGTGCAAGACCCTGAAATCCCGGTTGATATATATGAACTCGGACTTATCTATGTTATTGACGTCACTGATGACAAGAAAGTGCGCATCGATATGACCCTGACCGCACCAGGTTGTCCTGTGGCGGGTGAAATGCCAGGCTGGGTACACGATGCGGTCAGCGCTATTCCGGAAGTGACAGGCGTTGGCGTCAATATGGTATTTGATCCCCCCTGGGATCCAAATCAGATGTCTGACGAAGCCCGCCTTGAACTGGGTATGTTCTAGAAAAATAAAGGTAGTGAATATGATTGCGACCCCTAAACTGATGACCGTGAGCGACGCGGCGGCTGATCGTATAAAGGCGATCATGGCAAAATCAGACGAGTCGCTGGCTGGCCTTCGCATCGGTATCGAGAATTCGGGCTGTGCAGGTGTTGCCTATACGATGGAATATGCGCAAGAAGCCATAAAAGGCGATGATGTAGTTAAAGATAACGGCGTCACATTGTTTATCGATCAAAAGGCTGTGATGTTTCTACTCGGCACAGAAATGGACTACAAGGTCGATAAAATGGCCTCTGGTTTCGTTTTTGATAATCCTAACCAGACCAGCGCATGTGGTTGCGGCGAGAGTGTTGAGCTCACCGCCGTATCGAGCGATGCCCTCAACAGCTTTATGGCTGGGGACTAAATATGGGCGACGTTTGCGATACGTCTCTTAAAGCAGACTGGCGCGACGCTCCCAATTTTGAGGAGCGGCGCAACGATCTGATCCCCTCGCTATTGATTATGCATTATACCGGCATGGAAAGTACGCAGGCGGCACTTGATATTTTGTGCAGCCCGGAAAGCAACGTGTCCTGCCACTATCTTGTTGATGAGCATGGCACGATTACCCAGATGGTCATGGAACAACACCGTGCATGGCATGCCGGTCGCGCCCATTGGGCGGGCAAGAATGATATCAATTCATGTTCAATCGGTATCGAGATCGCTAATGAAGGACATGTTCTCGAGCTGCAACCATTCCCCGATCAGCAGATCGAGGCGGTCATGGCACTCTCCAAGGATATTCTAAAGCGTCATGATATCTTGGCACAAAATGTGATCGGACACTCTGATATTGCCCCCGCACGCAAGAAAGATCCTGGGGAAAAATTCCCATGGAACAGGCTGCACGAAAACGGCATTGGCCACTTTGTTGAACCAGAACCCATCGGCGATGATCTAGGTTATGGGATCGGTGACACCAATAAAGAAATCGCCAAGATGCAACATCTGCTGGTGCAATATGGCTATCAGATTAACGAAAATGGTCATTTCGATGAAACATCAGATTTCGTAGTACGCGCTTTTCAGCGTCATTTCAGACCACTTAAAATTGATGGACGGCTTGACCACTCTACCATCATGACCCTCAATAAGTTGATCGCGACTTTGCCGTAAGGTGCAACAGGTTAAATTAGAACAGGGACCCAATATGAAAGCTGAAATCTACTGGAAACAAAATGTTCGTTTTGACGCGCTGACCCAAACCGGTCATGAAATCATCATGGATGGTGCCCCCGATCATGGCGGTAACAACGAGGGCGCCCGCCCCATGGAGCTGTTGCTTATTGGTATGGGTGGCTGTACCGGTTTTGATGTTGTGGGCATCTTGAGAAAAGCCCGCGCTGAGTTGGCAACCTTAAAAGTCGAACTTGAAGCGGAGCGTGCTGATGACGTCCCGGCCGTTTTTACAAAAATTCATGTGCATTTCATTCTGACCGGTTCGGGGCTGAAAGGAAATCTCGTCGAGCGGGCGATTGAGATATCGGCAAAAAAATATTGTTCAGCTTCTATTATGCTCGGACAGACAGCAGATATTACCCATAGTTTCGAAATCATCGAACAGGCCGCATAGGGCCAAAAATAAATTGCATATTACGAGCAATAGCCCCATAAGTTTTCACAACATTGAGCAAGTTTCGCGGGCGTGGTGGAACTGGTAGACACACAGGACTTAAAATCCTGAGGCCTTTGTGCCGTGCGGGTTCGAGTCCCGCCGCCCGCACCATTTCAAACTTCCCCTGTTGGAAGTCTCCTAACACCTTGAATGGTAAGGTGGTTTTTGGTGTTCGAGGTCCATTTTCTCGACAATAGGCAACGCGCTCGCAAAACGCCAGTTTGAGGACAGTTCTCTTCAAAGGTAGTGAGTCGGATTCCCATAGTTTCCAAGGGCTTGCCAGAAAGTTAAGGGCGTGTTCGAGGTGCTCCTCGAAACTGCCGTAAGAAACAGGCTTTTCGTTCAGTTTTTCACGCATGACTAAGCGCTTATTCTCAAGATTTCCGATCTTCGTTTCATAGGCCGCTATGACGCTTGCGTTGGTCGCATCCATCAATCGATTCACAAGATTCTCAATTTGCACCTCAATGGCTTTTGCCTCACGTTTTAAATGATTGATGAGATGTTCACCCTGCGCAGAGCGTTGATTCCATGCCGATTTGAACATGGCAGTGGCAAGGGTGAATAACCTGTCTCAATCGGCAGCCCTTGCGACTGCATTTTCAACATTGAACGGGACATTGCTCGCTTCCTTTCCACATCTGTTGGGGAGGAAGCGGTGTCAGATCAAGTCGAAACTAATACAAATTAGTTTCCTTCTAAGGCTTTAATTTTTGCTAGTGCCGTTTCTGCGTGTTTACGTGCTTCTTTTTCCAAGCCAATAGTTTTTTGTGCAGACTGTAGCTGGGTTTCTGCTGCTTTCAGCTTTTTAGTCAGCCCTTCAGAAATGGATTTTTCCATCTTCAGTGTACTCTTCGTTTCCGCAAGACTTTTAGTGTTCGCAGCTACCGTAGCCTTGGCGTTTTGCAGTGCTGCCTTAGCAACGGAAAGCTCGTCACTGCTTTTTTTGATAGCAGCCAAGTTATTGGCCTGCGCCGCTTTTAACTGAGTTTTGCTGGTCATAAGTGCTTTCTCAGTAGTGGCATTTTCAGCTTTTTCTTTATCCAGCGCAACTTGGAGAGTAGAGACTTTGCGCTTGGCGGTTTCCAGAAGTGATAGGTTTGAAGCAGACTGTTTATTCGTATCTTCAGCTTTGGCGCTGATTGATTTTACTTGCTGCATAGCACTGCTATATTCCGAAGAAAACCAGGCTGTTCCTATCAGACCTGCGACAGCAATCAGCCCTAGAATGATGTTAGTAGTTGAACGCATATTTATGCTCCCTTAGTGGTGAAATATTTATTTTCCCGTGCCTAATTATGTCAGACCGTCAAATACACGTCCACCATTACGATTACGTATGATTTTTAATAACCGTGAGCTCTTTTTACTTAAAATATTCCGTCAATTTGGCATCGTCATAGACAGAAATACTTTCTGGGTGAGTTGTTTCTGTACTTGCCGCGGACTACTTTAAGTCGTCCTTCGCCACGCAATGGCTCCAATAATATACCTGTGCCAAGAAAATTGCCGTCTTTAGGTCTCTGGTCCTCAGGGAGCGACGCTTTTCTCTGGGCTTATCCAATGGCAATGTCCCGAAGAATGTTGAAATAGGTGGTGCGGCGTTGCCCGCCTTGAGCGTGTAAGCGCGAGGTGTCTTATCTCAAAAAGGAGAGCAACGCCATGACCAAGACTAACACAAAGCCTCAAGCCATTGCCATCCCATTGCCAAGCCCACAAGAGGCTTTCGATGATGTTCGAGATAGTTTTGAGCGCTTCTGCCTGCTTTCGGGCATCGAGGCGATGGAGCAGATGCTGGAAGAGGATGCGGGCACCCTTTGTGGCGACCGCCACAGC
>JAAETJ010000298.1 GCA_024228495.1 bacterium
AATCATTTCAGCTGGCGGTTTTGCTCCGTTTTCGGCGCAAAGAAACTTGAAAATATCCAGATATATCCTGCATTTCTTCACTTGAAACCGAACCAAAACAGCTCAGCTGATTCTGATCCCGAGTGAACGCAAACCGCTCTAGTCTTTCGCGCCACGGTAAAATAAAAACCCCTCCTCTTGTGCAAAAGGGGAGGGGTTTTATTGTTGGGTAGTCGTCTGTCCTACTCAAACGGTAGTATATTCCCGGACCCGCTCCCCGTTCCCTTTCCAACTTATCGCATCACGGTCCGAGCCCCGGGTATTTGCAGGAAAAAGAAATCACTTATGTGCTGCGGGTCTATTGCAGGTCGGGTCGTTTTGATGAAACCAAAGCGAAAAAACTGGCGTTCAATATAGTGCGTAAGGATGAGCGCTGGAAAAAGCTTTGACTGACATGATGAGCGCTTTTATTTCCAGAGATTGTCGATCATCGTAAGCAGTATATCCTGCCGCTCGGCGATGTCATTCAAGGACCAATCACTCATATTTTTCAAGGTATTGGTGAAATGTATAGGGTGATCGGCATTGTTCTTGAAAAGGATTGCATACTTGTCGGGAAAGTCGGAATTTTTCATTAGCCTGTTTTCGCTGTCTTTACGCACCAGAAACAGATTGCCGAACAATTGAGTATTATATTTGCGCAGTTTTTCATCGGGAAAATTCGCAAGCCATTGACTGTTTTGCTCGGGACTGAGTGGCAAGAGATGCTCGACCGACAATGCTTCAGTTTCCATCAACTGATTATAATAGCTGACCGGCCTGCCGGTTTCCTCCATATCAAGACGCAACAAGAGCAGCTTTGCCGCTACCGGTCTGGTCTGATGCATGTTACGCTCGATCGTATTGCGGACAATACGTTTTTCAGCGGCTGACAATTCAACAACTTTGAACGGGTCCTTGCCATATTGCTGATCCCTCAATGCCCGCTTTAGCGGATTATATTTTTTCTTGCGATCTGGGGCACCACCCTTCATGACCAATAGTCCATAAGCAAGGCGTTCAAGCTTTTTAAAAAATGCCAAAGCTTGCGCAGGATCATTTCTATATCTGGTGATTGCCAACATGGCCGGTGCGATCCAGTCATCATGGGGTAACCAGTTCAGAGTGCCAAAAATACGGTCCAGTTCGTGCTTGTTTTCCTGGTCAGGCCAGTTGGCCTCATTGATGATGTTATAGGCATCCACATTGGGAATGATGTGATTTTCGATGAACGGTATTGCCCCACCGGCCTCGTCGATCATCTTGCGAAAATCGGCAAGAAGGTTGACATGGTCGGAGGTCAGGACAAAGCGGAAATGATTGAAAAAAGTTTTCTTTTGGCTTGAAGCCTTGCTACGCATAGTGCCAAGACTATCATTCCACTGCTCCCAGATCGGGCGGTATTTTTCCACATATTCTGCACTTAAACTAGCCATCAACTCGACCTTTAATATGTCGCCTTCCGTGAGCTTTGTGCCGCTATCATTGATGGATAAAAAGATCTGGAATGCATGATCGATTTTCTCCGATAAGATGATCACCACCTGACAATGATCGACAATATAGCCAAGCAGTCTGGTGCGGTCAGTTGCTGACAGATCAAGCAGGTTTCGATGCAGGCTGTCACGCACTTTGATCATATTCTCCTCACCTGTAGAGATATTGTCCAGATCAGGGACAGGATTAATCGAGGATCCAAGTGTTAGCACATGCTTATGCAGGAATGCACCTTCTCCGCCGCAAAGGTCCAATCGGTACTGATTGTTGTCGCGACCGTCTCCAATCAGGTTTTTGAGTGAGGGAAGATCCCCACTACTAGAGAGGTCGCGTAGTAGACAAAGAAGAATTGTCAAGGTGACAAGGCGCTGTTTGCCGTCGACAACATCGAAATCTCCTTTGATATTGTCTGGGAGGCCAGCTTGCCCAGATATAATGGACGTAAAGGCGGCAGCAAGTTTTCCAGCAAGCGGTCGTTTTGCTGTCTCAGCCATATTGCCGGTGAGGATCAAGGCGCCAAGAAAGAAGCTTTCAATCTGGTTTTGTTCATGTTCTTCCCCCATTGCCTCGACAATATCTTCAAATAGCTTGGTGCTTTGATCATTGGACCAGGAAAAGGCGCGTTGGTAAATCGGGATTGTGTAAGAGAATCTGCGGTCAAAGAGTTTTTTGAGAAGAATGGCATGGGAAACAAATGAAGTGGACATATACAAGGGCTCAACAATTACAAGGGCTCAACAATTACAGGGACTCAACAATGAGGATAGGTTACCGTACGAGATGAGCAAGCGGGGTGAGGGTGAAAAATATCAATCCTTGTATGGAACGCTGGAATTTCAATTTTTGTGCGAATATTTTGTCCCTAAAATGTAACCAGCTTTCAAAAATCTCGCAACTTAAATCGGATCCTCAAGGCAATAAATTTTATTCGTTAAAAATAGTATCTTACACATCAATCTTTCCAGATATTGGGGGGGTTAGGATTAGAAACCTAGAAGTCGTGGATCCTTGCAAACAGGGTTTGCTTGTTTGGCTAGCGTCGGTGAACCTATTGGCTGGCCCAGATGATGCGTGCGATCCAGTCAAGCTCTTGAAGCGTGAATGACAGAGTTTGATGTTCGGGGTTAAGGGAGTAAAGTTCGATCTGCGTTGCTGTTTTTCGCAACAGCTCTTTTGCCAGAACCTGCCCTTCCAGTGTTTTGACGATAACCCGGTCATGACGCCGGATTTCTGAGCCAGGAGAGACGATCAGGATATCCCCTTCGCGGTACATTGGCTCCATCGAGTTTCCAGACACCTCAAGAGCGTAGGCATTTTCGTCGCGAATTTCGGGAAATTTAACCAGATCCCAACTGCCACCAACCGGGAATCCACCATCGTCAAAAAAACCTCCGACGCCAGCCTGGGCAAAACCAATGAGAGGGATGGGCGTAGTGTGACCGGGGGTCTCGCCGCCAGCGGTTATGACAAGGCGGGAAAAATCATCAAAGCTGGCGTTTGTCGCCTCTAATATTTTTGCAATGCTTTCAGTGGAGGGCCAGCGTGGTTTCCCGCTTGCTGTCGTGCGTTTTGATTTATTGAACGTGGTAGGGTCCAGGCCAGCTTTTTTAGCCATGCCCGAAGGGGTCAAGCCATTTTTGCTGGCGAGCGCTTCAATTCCTGTCCAGATTTGCCAGTGTGTCAGCATCAAGATACACCATTTGGATAAGTTGATAATCGTTCGCGATGGGGATAAATTCCCATTAATAGGAATATAGGCAGTAGATGATTAAGATGTCCATAAAAATACCGGCTGGCGATGTTCGAGATACCAATAAACTCTGGTCGCAATGGCTGTTCCCATTTTTATTTATTGTCGCCATATTGATCGCTGGCCTGTCAGCAAGCACGCCGGGGATAACGCAAGAAAAAAGCGAGGTGATTATCCGGATCGATCAGTTGCCACTTCGTGTCAGGCGGATGCATCAAGCGTTAACGCGCGCGGTCCGCAGCGGCAATGTTGAGAAAATGCGCCAAGTTTTGCAAATCAACGAACTTATGCCCTTGATCAACGGCCGGTTTATTCACGATCCTATCAAGTATTGGAAGGCTCAATCCCCCGATGGCAGCGGTCGCGAAATCCTGGCGGCTTTATCCGAGATTTTGGAGCTGCCTCCCGTAAAGGTCACGGTTAAACGACAAGCGATTTATATCTGGCCCTATTTTGCGGTCGTGCCGCTCGATAAACTTTCATCAAGCGAGTTGGTACGGTTCTATCGGTTGGCACCGGCGAATAAAGCAGCGCAAATGTTGAAGAATAATCGCTATAGGCACACCCAAATGAACGTTGGCGCTGATGGCACTTGGCATTCTATAGAGATCGCGCTTGATCACTTGCTCGAAAAACCGCCACAAAAGCCATAAAATGCTCCTATAGTGCCATCAAGCATGTCGGGCCATTGAATGCCCCCTCAAAATTGCATACTTCTTGCAAAAGAATATGTGCGCGCCACAAAATGCGACCCAATCGTGTTGTACGATCGTAAGGATTGTACGCAATTACCATCATAAAACGAGGCTTTTCATCGTATGTACCGCGTTTTGTCAGGAGGAAAGACTTGTCCGCTAGAACCCCCATATCGCGTATTTTCTTGGGCGGATTGAAGGTAGCTTTACCGGTTTTTGCGTTGTTCGTCGGGATCTATTCCTATCTGACGCTAAAATCTAATCGGCCGCCGTCTCCCAAACCGCAAAAACACGAGACGGTGCAGCCCGTGCGCACCATGTTGATCCACCTCTCGTCGCATCAGCCAGCATTAAAACTTTATGGAGAAATCAAGTCCGGGCGCAAACTCGAATTACGCACCCTGGTGGCTGGCAAGGTGTTTGAAACCGGTACTCGGTTTCGTGAGGGAGCGCTTGTAAAAAAAGGCGATCTGTTGTTCTCAATCGATCCGTTTTCCTATAAGGGCGCGGTGGTTGAGGCCAATGCCAATATGGTTGAGGCACGGGCCCGTTTGAAAGAAAATACCGTCCAGACCAGAGCAGAAGAAACCAGCATCAGATATGCGGTTGAGCAGCTCAGGATCGCCAAGCGAGATATGGAGCGCGCGAAAAAACTAATGAGGAAGGGGTCGGTTACTCGTCAGGGAGGAGATCAGCGGGCACTGATCGTCTCGCAAAGACGCCAGACCCTAGATTCCAAGCGCGCAAATCTTGCGATCCTGCGCGCCAAGGCTGAACAACAAACCGCAAATATTAATAGTTTGAAATGGCGCCTCCAGCAGGCCCGGCGTAACCACCGTGACACGCAATTGAAAGCCCCCTTTAGCGGTTATATCAATGAGATCAATGCTAATGTGGGGAAGCTGCTCAATGTTAATGACCGGGTGGCCGTGCTGCTCGACGCCGATTGGATGGAGGCGGTTTTTACACTTTCCGATCGTCAGTATGGACGGT
This sequence comes from bacterium, assembly GCA_024228495.1. Lineage (GTDB taxonomy): Bacteria > Pseudomonadota > Alphaproteobacteria > Rhizobiales > JAKIUO01 > JAKIUO01. The sequence continues at coordinate 4,954 of JAAETJ010000298.1, forward strand.
TGCTTGCGCCCTCAAGTAGCGAACCGACAGGACAAAAAATAAAGCCCTCAGGAAAAAAAGCGGTAGGGCAGCAAGAGAATGCCAGGGAGGGGCTGATCGGGCGACAAATTAAAGTCACCTGGAAGCTGGGGGCAACCTATCTCACTTACAATGCTGTTGTGGAGCGGATTGGTGCGCGGATCTCCTCGGAAAGTGGTGGTGTTAAAGTGTATGCCCGATTGCTAAACCCCTCATACCCGCAACCGATCAGAGATGGGGCCTTTGTTGATGTTAGAGTGCCCGACCGGCTCTATCACAAGGTGGCACGCTTGCCTCAAACGGCCCTTTATGGACGTTCCAAAGTCTATATTGTGGGATCAGATAAAAGACTGAGAGAACGGCTTGTAAAACTACACGCCATTGACGGTGAATTTGTGCTTGTCAGTGGTGCTCTGGCAGACTATGAGCGCGTTGTGGTGACGCGTATGTCGGTGATCGGCGGCGGCATGAAAGTAAATGATCTAGATGTGTCTTCTGGTCCATCAAATAAGTCGGGAAATTCGGGTACATCGAGTGATGCCAAACCCCGCAACAAGAACAGTTGGAAACCAATCAAGGGGGACGGAAGCGCCAGGCACCCAGGCGCGCGGCGTCAAGGTAATCAAGGGAACCAGGTCAAGAAACCCAGAGACCGGAGCAGTCTAAGCCGTGCGGAGCAAAAAAACCGTGGCTGAAGCAGTCGATAATTCAAAAGGTTCAAGAGATCAGGGCGCTCACAAGCTGATTTCCATGTTCGTGAGCCATCCAACCGCAGCCAATCTGATGATGGTGCTGATAGTGATCGCTGGTATGTTTGCGCTTGGCAAATTGAACACGCAGTTTTTTCCAACCTTCAGTGTCCCCAATATTTCCATAAAAGTATCCTGGCCGGGTGCCAGTGCTGCGGATGTGGAAAGCACAATTATCGACGCGCTGGAGCCGCAGTTACGTTTTCTCGATGGTGTCGATGGTATTGGTGCGGTGGCTCGCGAAGGCTTTGCAACTATTGGCATCGAGTTCATTCCATCGACAGATATGCAAAAAGCGCTGGGGGATGTGCAACAGGCCGTGGACGGGGTCACTACATTGCCTGCTGATGCCGAAGCGCCGGTGATTGCACGTATCCAGCGCTATGACCGTGTCGCCAATATGTCTGTTTCTGGTCCCTATAGCGAGCAGGCCATTCGCAGTTTTGCCAAAACTATTCGCGATGGTCTGCTAAATGCCGGTATCGACAAGGTTGATTTTGTGGGGATGCGAGATCCCGAAATCGAAATCCGCGTCAAAGATCGCGACCTGCGCCGCCTCAAGCTGACGCTTGATGATATTGCCAAAAGAATAAACGAGGATAGCCGCGATTTTCCTTCAGGCATACTGGAGGGGGCGGTGGAGCGACAATTGCGCTCGGTGGCCGAGCGCAAAACCCCGGAGACCATTGGTCAGGTTGAAGTGCGTTCAGATAAGGCAGGCAATATAATTGTGCTGCGTGATATCGCAGATCTCGCCGAGCGCTTTGACGAGAGCAGCTTGGTGGGGCTTAAAAACGGCCAACCGGCGATTGAGCTGATCATCCGTCGCAGCCTCAAGTCAGACACGCTCAAGTCGCTGGAAATCTTGCGCAAATATATCACGCAGATCCGCCCGACCCTGCCGTCCAATTTGCAGGTGGAGCTCTATAATGTGCGCGGTGATCATGTGGTCAATCGCCTCAATATCTTGATCAAGAATGGTGCGCAAGGGCTGATCCTTGTGTTGGTCATATTGTTTTTGTTTCTCAATGCACGTATTGCTTTTTGGGTAGCGGCCGGTATTCCCGTTGCCTTGATGGCGACATTTTCGGTGATGTATTTCACCAGCCAGAGTATCAATATGGTGTCCATGTTTGCGCTTATCATGATGCTTGGCATTATCGTTGATGATGCAATTGTGGTGGGGGAACACACAGCCACAAGACAGGGTAGGGGAGATACGCGCCTTGAGGCCTCGATTGCGGGAGCGGGGCGCATGTTGACGCCGGTGTTAGCTGCCACCTTGACCACCATGGCCTCATTTCTCCCCATGATCCTCATTAGCGGGCGGCTTGGCGATATTATGGGCACGATGCCACAGGTCGTGCTGGCGGTGCTGATCGCCTCGGTTATTGAGTGCTTTTTTATTCTGCCGGGGCATTTGCGTCATGGCTTTGGTAAAATGCAGGAAAAACCGGGGCGCTTTCGTAGCTGGTTTGACGGACATTTTGATCGCTTTCGAGAGGGGCCGTTCAATTGGTTCGTGACGTTCTCTTATAATTGGCGCTATTCGACGCTGACCCTGTCGCTGATTTCCATGTTCATTGTCATCGGCCTTATAGCTGGGGGCCATATACATGTGCGCCGCTTCCCCTCGCCGCCGCCTGAACAATTGCGAATGAGTGTTGAATTTGCGGTGGGCACGCCCCGCGACCAACAGATCAGCGCCCTGCTTGAACTCGACCGCTCCTTGTATCGTGCTGAAAAGAAAGTAGCCGGTACAAAAGGCACGTTTATCACATCAAGCTTCACCACCATTGGCTCCATTGGGCGTGACCGCGGCGATAATCTGGCCGAAGTGGAAGTGCAATTGACCTCAAGCGAAACGCGCTCGAAACCAAGCCGAGTAGCGCAATACTGGACGCGTTTAACGGAGGCCAGAGAGCAATCTGGTGAACAAAGTAAAAAGGGCGCATTGACGGCGCGCCGATTCATTCGTGTCTGGCGAGAATTACGACCAAAGATTGCTGGCGTGGAGCGTTTGACCCTGTCAGCCCAGCGTCATGGTCCAGGTGGCAAGGATGTGCATATCCAGCTGACGGGTGGCACGGTGCAGCAAATAAAAAAAGCTGCCGAAGCATTGAAGCCCCTATTGGCCGAGTTCCCTGGCATCTCGGCGGTGGAAGATGATCTGCCCTATGGCAAACCCGAACTTGTTCTGGAATTGACGTCACGCGGGCGAGCCCTTGGTTTTACTGCTCAAAGTGTTGGCACCAAGGTGCGCAACGCTTTTCAAGGGGCGATTGCGATGCGTTTTGCGAGGGATGACGAGGAAATTACCGTGCGCGTCAAGCGAGAGCAAAAGACGCGCGGATTGGGGGTTCTGGAACAGCTTTATCTGCGCAGCCTCGCCGGTGTTAGCGTGCCACTGACAGAGATTGTTTCTATTACCGAAAAGGCCGGCTTCTCGATCATCAAGCATGATGAAGGTCAACGCATTGTCTCGGTGACAGCTGATCTTGATAGCGATCAAATGGAGGTGCCGCAGCTCACCCATGAGCTCGACACCAAGGTGATGCCGCAGATCATGGCCGACTATGGGGTGCGCTACGACTATTCGGGTGCTGCCGAAGAGCGCAAACGAAATTTCAAGGATATGAAGAAGGGGGCGCTCGTGGCTCTGGCGCTCATCTATATTATTCTGGCCTGGGTGTTTGGTCATTACGCCAAGCCGTTGGCTGTGATGGCGATCATTCCCTTTGGTATTGTCGGTGCCGTTTTTGGTCATATGATCATGGGCACTAATTTGACCATGATCAGTATGATCGGCCTGCTCGGCCTGTCAGGGATTCTGGTTAATGACAGCATCATTCTTGTCTCCACTGCCACGGAGAGGCTGGATCGAGGGCAAAATATGATGGCTGCTGCCATCGGCGCTTCCAAGGACCGCTTGCGCGCTGTGGTGCTAACCTCGCTGACGACGATTGTTGGCCTCACCCCTTTGATGTTTGAAACCAGCCGCCAGGCGGCGTTCCTGATCCCCATGGCTATCACAATGGTATTCGGCCTGCTCACAGCCACCATTCTCGTGCTGGTGCTTGTACCAAGCCTGCTGGGCATTGGCCGCGACCTTGGTCGTATTGGCAGATGGATCATTGATCTCTACCGCACCCCGAAGCCGCAAGCGGGGGAGTAGCTGGCTCTATTTATCTTGAGACTATTTGTGCTCCGTACTGCCTCCAAAGGGCGCGCTACAGCGCGGTACTCAGTCGAGCTTGCCTCTCGATGTTCGGAGTTCTTTTCGTATTAGCAATTTTGTGTATATTCTTCCTACTCCAAAATCCGAAAATTCTGGAATGATGTGGTTCGGGAATCATCGCTGACGCGTTCACGAAAATCGTGCCAGTCTTTTGGCACTGTTTTGTGGAAAAACGCCAAAATTGCTTCCGCAAACTCGTTGAATGTCGAGTAAATTTTTTCTTATTTTAGAATTGATCTAAAAGCTCCGTTCAAATGGGCTATTCAAAAGGGAAGTCACACAATTTTTCATCATCGGTATCATATTGTCTGGATTACGGAATATCGCTATCATGTGTTGCAAGGGAAAATGCGCGAACGTATTCGTGATATCATCAGGCAAGTAAGTGATGAAATGGGGATCACCATCGTCAAGGGTGTTTTGTCAACGGATCATGTCCACATGTTTGTCGAAATCCCGCCGAGCGTTGCCGTCAGCCGCTTCGTGCAGAAGGTAAAAGGTCGCTCATCGTATAAAATCCGGCATGAGTTTCCCTAACTGAGAAAGAGGTACCTGGGTTGATGATTTTGGGGCAGGGGGGTATTTCTCGACAACAAGTGGAACCAATATAGATGAGGTGATACTTCAGTTATATTGGTCACATAAACCTGCCGACGCCAGTCGGTGGTTTAGTCAGTAACCCTATCGTTAGCTGACATGGGCTTATCGATAGACTGGGTGCCTGCTTTGGTGTAAATGGTTATGATCGATAAACCTATCCAAGGGATTGACATGTCGCGTAAAAATTATGCCCAAAATCGACTGGCGAGACTGAAAGAACATCTTCAGCATGAAAACTCGGACCTCATGGAAGCGGTTGACAGCTATAGTGAGATGGACCTGATCGCTTGGCGCATGGGTCTTTTGCCCCGTGGTATTTCCTATGCTAACCATATTTCCTGGTGGCCGCTGGTGTCTATTCTTGGAACATTTAGCGCCGGTAAATCGAGTTTCATCAATACCTGGCTGGGTAAGGACGTGCAGCGCTCTGGTAATCAGGCTGTGGATGATCGCTTTACAGTGCTTTCATATGGTCCTGACAAAAAGGTGAAAACTCTGCCTGGACAAGCGCTTGATAGCGATCCGCGTTTTCCCTTTTACCAGATAAGCAAGGATATTGAGAGCGTTTCACCTGGAGATGGTAATCGCATCGACAAGTTTTTGCAGATGAAAGTTGTGTCATCTGAAGTGTTGCGCGGCAAGCTGGTCATTGACAGCCCCGGTTTTGATGCCGACGAGCAGCGCAAATCGACCTTGCGCTTGACCAAACATATTGTGCGCCTAAGTGATCTGGTGCTGGTGTTTTTTGATGCCCGCCATCCTGAAAGCGGTGCCATGCAAGACACGCTCAAACATCTCGTGGAAGAGCATGTGGACAGCATGGATAGCGAGAAATTCATCTATATTCTCAATCAGATCGATACCTCGGCTGCTGACAATAATCTTGAAGACATCGTTGCCTCATGGCGTTCATCGCTGGCGCAAAGGGGCTTGTCGGCGGGCAAGTTCTACGTCTATTTTAATGATGAGATTGCGGTTCCCGTTGAAGACAAGAATGTCTGGAGCACCTATAAACACAAGCGCGACCAGGATCACAAGCTGATCATGGGGCATCTTGACGAGCTTAACACTGTGCGCACTTATCGCATTGTCGGCAATCTCAAACTGCTGGCTAATGATATAGAAGGCGATGCCATTCCGCGTCTTAAAGTGGCCCTAGGAAAATGGCGCAATAGTGTACGCATTACAGATCTTGTCTTGCTGGCATTGATCGGGCTGATTGCTCTGATTGTCTGGTTTAAAACCGGTTTTGTCCTCGCCACCTGGAAGCTACTGGCGCTGCTCGTAGGAGCTGCCGGCTCGTTCCTTGGTGTTCATTATCTGGTACGGCGCGGTTTCGCCTCCCTATATAATAAGGGCCTTGGCGATGAGGATGTTGGTGATCTGGGCGCAGCGTTTGACAAAAATACCAGATGGTTCAGATCCGTCTGGTTGCGCCGTAATCCTGTTGGCTGGAGTACTGGTGTAAGGCGTAAACTGGATCGTATCCGCAATAAAACCGAGCAAATGATCGAATTTCTTAATAGCAAAAATTCCGATCCATCAGGACGGCTGTCAGATGTGCTAGGTTCCACATCGAAAGTCAAGTCGCTGAGTGATTCGCCAGAGGTGCCCAAGCCGGTCTCGTCAACTCAGACTGTAGAAAAAAACCTGGATAATGGCAGCGGCAAGCACAAAGTCGACTAGACCTTAGAATGACAGATATAAAAAGGTTGGCCTATATTTTTTGTTCTCAAGCTTTTTGAGTGTCGGGATATATGTCTGGTATATTCAAAACTCATTTGCAGCATATGCCTCGCAGCGTCGTCAAACTGCTGGGAAGTTAAGTGATTTTCGTCTGTATCCTGGCAGGGTTTTTCCTTGCCGCTTTTGCTCAAATATTGCGGGGTGCCATGCCGCTTTCGCCGGATGATTTCCGTCCCAATCTGAGTATTGTAACTTTCTGTATGTTTGCCCTGCCTTTATTGCCGATGTTTAATCTGATGGCGATACCGATTCCATTTATGGTACTTTTGGTTCTCGGCGGAAAAGTCTGGCTTTTGCTTGTCGCCGTACCAATGGTTTATCTTATCGCCGTTTTGGCAGAGGCTGCTGATCGGCCGGTCGCGATACTATTGCTGTTTTTGTGGATTGCTTGTCTTGGCTCGTAGCTGGTCTTTGGTCTCATCTATATCTGAGCTGTGGACATCAGGCTTAAAATTGTCCGCAGTCCACTTCATCCTCGTGTCAAGCGATGCTTACCGACAAGGGTGCAAGTAACAAGCACCCGACTATTGTGCCTTGCAGCGCTTTTTATTTTCCCATAGTTGGATCAGTTTGACATTCATGTGTTCCACTGGTTTTTTTAAAATATCCGAGCTGGTGGTATTGCATGTCGCATTGTTGAAATACTGAATACCTAATGGCGTGACAAAACAATAGCCGTTGCGATCATAGATTTCATTGCGCGCCCGCCATAACTCCAGACAGCTTAATGTTTTGATCTGCCGGGGAAGGATTGGCTTTCTTGAACTGTCGTGAAAGATCGGCTTATTGTCTCGCACCCCCACTTTGATGAGCGGTAGTGCAGAGGGCGTGATCGCATTTTGGTTCTTTGTCGCGCCCATCCTGGATCCCGCAAAACTGGCAAAGTTTGTACTCAGCATGTTAAAGTTGAGAAAGCTGGCCTGCATGATCGTGGGTTGTTTGTTTAAGTCGAGCGCACCAAATTTTTGAATTTTCTGTTCTGCGCTCGTCTTAAACTTTCCTTGCGGATAGACCTGCAGATAGATTTTGAAAGCCGAGGAATTGGTATTGTTCTTGATGCTGCTCCAGAACAGTTCTTCGTCGCTCTTTTTCTTCTCGTGAAAAAAGAACTTGCCAAACAGGCGGTCCACATAAAAGGGAGCTTGGCTCTGGTTCTGTACTTTGGCTTCAACGGTATTGAGTACGCTCAACTGGATGTTTTTGGCAAGTTCCGTCAATTCGAGATCGGGATTGTCCAGCTGTTCTAGCAGGCTACGGGTAAAGACAGAATTATTGTTCGTATCATCGGCGCCAAGGCTGTCAAAGGCTTCCTGGCCCTCATCAGCAGAATACATGATAAAGGTGCCGCGCCGCGTTTCGCGAATGGGCACAAGCCCTCTTGTCAGGCCCCCGATGGCTCTGGTTTTCTTACTGGCTTTAAAGGGATTATTGCGACAGGCATCCAGGATCATAATGGTAGTCTGTGCGCCGCGCCCCCGGATCATATCGAGAATTTTTTGTACGTCGAATCCTTCAAAACGCACATATTCCTCTTCAATACCGCCGGTGGCTGGAATGTCGGTGGCCAGCAGCAGGTTGGAGCGGTCAATTTGCACACCGTGGCCGGCATAAAAGAACACGACCTTGTCGCCAATGGAGATACGGCTGGCGAGGTCCTGAATTTTTTGCACCATTTGCCGGCGCGTAAGATTAGTCCCCTGAATGACCTCAAAGCCAAGCGCGGTAAGTTTTTTGTCTAGCGCCGTTGCATCATTGACGGCTTTTTGCAGACTGGGAACGTCGGCATAGGAATCATTTCCCAGCACCAGTGCGAGGCGTTTTTCGGCAATGGCGGATGAAATGAAACCAGATGTGCCAAGTGCCAGACAAAGCGTCGACGTGGCTAAAATCCTTTTAAAAGTCCTCAACGTATTGCTCCCTCATAAGACGTACCCCTACGAGACATATAGGGTTCTGGTAGGAGAGTACCAGAGTTGAGCATTGCCTCAAGCAGATTTTTAAGTGGATTTTTTGACGAACTGGACGAGGATGACAATTTGCTGGCCGCTGATGCGCCCTTCAATATGTTCTGCATTGTCACTGACCAGAGAGATATTGCGCACCGCAGTGCCACGTTTTGCCGTAAAGCCAGCGCCTTTGACATTTAGATCCTTGATCAGGGTCACCGTATCTCCCGATTGCAAGATCGTGCCATTAGCATCCTTGTGAATGATAGCGGTGTCATCGTTTCCCTCATCTACACCCGATTTTGCCCAAGCGAGGGTTTCATCATCAAGATAAAGCATATCGAGCAGATCGCGTGCCCAACTCTCGTTGGATGACAGGCGTGATAGTATGCGCCAAGCCATCACCTGTACGGGAGGATGCGTGCTCCACATGCTGTCATTGAGAGCGCGCCAGTGATGCACATCGACTTTGTCAGAGTGATCGATCTGCTTCTTGCAGGTCTCACAGATCAGTATGCATTGCACAATCGAGCCGCCGCTGGATGGCGGTACCTCAAAAACAGTGAGTTCATCGGGGGCGCTACATAGCTCGCATTTATGTTCGCTGCGCTGGCGCAGTTCGGTTTCAATGGTCATTTTTCATCTGTCCTGCATTATTGTGAAAAATATTTTGTCCCTTATGATTTGGTCGAGAGCTTAAAGTAAACAGATGATCTGTTTTTTACCCAATTCATCTCGCAGACGTTAACAATTGTCCCGCTTCACTTCGAAACGGGGGTACAATAAGTGAAAAATCGCAGGAGGATTTTACCTTTCCCAAAATTCATACAAAAACAACAACGTCATTTCCGCTTTCGCGTGAATGACGTGGGAGATACCGTGTTCTTGCAGGGCTATTGATTGGGCATGCACATGCAGATCACGCGAGCCCATATACAGCCTCAACTTATATAGAGACGATACACTTGGTTACCTGGATTGAGGGTCGAGTCTTCAAATTGGATTTTGATTTGCGATTGTTCGTTCAGACCGACGGTATCACCATCATTGACAACGGGTCCCGACGTTAACAGATAGCTTGCCATATTTTGCATATTATCAATCATTGGTTCTGGGGTTTCTCCTGCAAAGCCGCGTGTTTCGATTTCCATGATACCAAATGTCCTGAGCCCAAATGTCATGCCGAGCCAGGCCGGATTGCCATTCTTTGCCGGGAACTCAGTGTCTCGACCAAGCTTTATGGAAACAAACAGGGGTAAGGGGGGCTCGATTCCATATTGGTTGACAATGCCAAGGAACATGTCGGTCCGCCAAGCCGCGTCGGCTCCGTTCCAAAGGACGCCAATAGCATCGTTGCTTTCAATTACAGCTGCGGTTAATCGGGCCAGCAAGGCATGGTCCGCAATCGTTGGCTCACCAGCCATCACCGTGACAACGGCGTGGGATTTGCGGGCCTCGACTTCTTTTTGGATAGTTGGCCACCACCAGGCACTCTGGATGAAGCTTTCTTCTGGACCCAGAGGATTGGGAGCATTGATGAGCATGAGAGCACAGATTTTACCATCGACGGTTCCCATTATTGGGCCCGGTTCTTCTTGTGTGTTACCCTCTGGCGTGTGCTCGAACTCTGGAATACGCTTTTTGATAGCCCCAACCATTTCGTCCGTTGTGGGAAAATCAGTGTTTTTCATCATCACAAAAGACAAGAGAGGAATTGTTTCCGGCTCTTGGCTGTTTTCAATATCTGTCATCGCGCTCTCTTTATTTTTTTCATCCATGGTCAATTGGACCTTGTCTCACAAATCTTCGTTGGATTTTTTCTCTGCGGACAGCTTGTCTTCTTCGATATAGATCTTGTCGCCCAGTTTTTGGAATTTGCCAGCCATTTCTGCCATGCCGTCCTGCTTTTCATTGAGCTTGTCGGCGTAGTCGCGCACGTCTTGGGTGATTTTCATGGAGCAGAATTTGGGGCCGCACATGGAGCAGAAATGGGCAACCTTGGACGATTGCTTGGGCAGGGTTTCGTCGTGATATTTAAGTGCCGTTTCTGGATCCAGAGCCAGATTGAACTGGTCTTCCCAGCGGAACTCAAAACGGGCTTTTGACATGGCGTCATCCCAAACCTGTGCGCCGGGGTGACCTTTAGCAAGGTCTGCGGCGTGTGCGGCCAGCTTGTAGGTGATAACACCGACCTTGACGTCGTCGCGGTTGGGCAGGCCCAGATGTTCCTTGGGGGTCACATAGCACAACATGCTCGTTCCGAACCAGCCGATCATCGCCGCGCCAATGGCTGAGGTGATGTGGTCATAGCCCGGTGCAATATCGGTTGTGAGGGGGCCAAGCGTATAGAAGGGCGCTTCGTGGCATTCCTCCAGCTGTTTGTCCATGTTGATCTTGATCTTGTTCATGGGCACGTGACCCGGTCCCTCGATCATTACCTGCACGCCTTTTTCCCAGGCGATTTTGGTCAGCTGGCCAAGTGTTTCCAGTTCGGCGAACTGGGCGGCGTCATTCGCGTCCGCAATAGAGCCAGGACGCAAGCCGTCACCCAGTGAGAAGCTGACATCATAGGTACGCATGAGGTCGCAGATTTCTTCAAAATGCGTGTAAAGAAAACTTTCATTGTGATGATGCAGGCACCATTTGGCCATTATTGACCCGCCGCGCGAGACGATACCCGTCATGCGCTTGGCGGTGAGGGGTACGTAGGCAAGACGCACACCAGCATGAATGGTGAAATAGTCGACGCCCTGTTCGGCTTGCTCGATCAGCGTATCTCGGAAGATTTCCCAGGTCAGTTTGACAGGGTCGCCATCGCATTTTTCCAGCGCTTGATAGATAGGCACGGTGCCGATGGGCACGGGGGAGTTGCGGATGATCCATTCGCGTGTGTTATGAATATTGCGACCGGTTGAGAGGTCCATCACCGTATCGGTACCCCAGCGCGTCGACCAGACCATCTTGTCCACTTCTTCTTCGACAGAAGAGGTGACTGCGCTATTGCCGATATTGGCGTTGATCTTGACCAGAAAGTTACGACCAATGATCATCGGCTCGGCTTCTGGATGATTGATATTGGCGGGAATGATGGCGCGGCCGCGCGCGATCTCGGAGCGCACAAATTCGGGTGTCACAAAGGTTGGCAGCTCGGCCCCGAAACCCTCACCAGCATCGAGTTTTTCCTGGGCATTATCTAGGGCTTTGGCAAGACCGATATTTTCGCGGTGGGCGACATAAATCATTTCATCGGTAATGATTCCGGCTTTGGCGAATTCATACTGGGTGACCATCTCTCCATCGAGGGCGCGCAAAGGTTGGTTTTTAATCGGGAAGGCACGGGCCAGGCGGTTACCTGTTGCATTGCCATTATCTTCTGGCTTGATGGTGCGCCCATCATATAGTTCGACACCGCCGCGTTCCAAGATCCAGTCAGTGCGTAGGCGGGCGAGGCCCTTTTCAACATCGGCGACATAGCCCTCTTCACCGTAAGGGCCAGAGGGATCATAGACCCGCAGATTTGGCTCGCCGCCGCTCAGTTTGATTTCGCGAAATGGCACCCTCAGATTTTCATGACCCTCGGGAGCGGAATAAACCTTTCTACTTGCAGGCAGCGGGCCGGTGGTGATTTCCTGTGTAGGTGGCGCATTGTCCTTGAGATTCATGTGATGTCCATTCCCGTTACTTTTTTAGAAAAATTATCTTAGGCGAAATAGCCCATATAGCTCATAAAAACGCCCAAAAATACGATGATAGTCGCCTGGATATTGAGAGCTGTATCATTGCTTTTATAGTGCTCGGCAATCTTTACCGTCATCTGCGGGGCGATTATCGCCAGAGCGCCTTTAATAAGCGTGAGCCAGCCGATCAGCGTTACCAAAACGCGCCAGTCGAGCGACCAGACATTATGGAATTGCAGCATTAACAGTCCGAGGATCAAGGTAAAGGCTCCTGTGACCATAAATAACAGAGGCTGATCCTGAATATCGTCGATCAGGCGATCATAAATACTTCGATTGGTATAGAGCCCAATCGCGGCGATCAGCATGTAAGGGCCGATGATGCGGGCCAACAAATATGATGTTTCCATGATGTCTCTCCAAAACGGCTTGTCTGTCTCCATCTATATAAGGATGATGAACAGTTTTCACAGATCCGTTTCAATGCGTAGGGGAATATGGGAAGGTTGGCTATGTGTTCGTCAGGAGTGAACAATCCAGCAAAACCCGTCCCTTCGCCAGCATAACCCGGATCAGGTTCAAAGGGTTTACCACAAGCAGATATCTCAGCCCTTGTCGTAAAGGGCACCCCTCAGGTGTCAAGTTCACTTTGCGGATTTATTTGAGGGAGTGCAAGTCAATTGTGATGTGAAAATTTCTCATTGTAATACAGCTATTAATTTATTGTTCATTTCCACCGTATACAAATTCAATTGGTTTCTTAAAGCGATATATGGGGTTTTCATATGGGATCTCGATTCAAAAAAGGCTCGCAAAACGGAGCCCTTTCGAGTTATAGCCAGAACTTGGGCAGCGCCTTGTCGCTTCAGAAGGCCAGAATAGCCGAGCATACAGCGCGCGTTGAGGCCGAACAGGCGAACAAGATGAAGTCGGCCTTCATTGCCAATATGAGTCATGAATTGCGCACGCCGTTGAATGCTATTCTTGGGTTTTCGAAAATCCTGAAAAAAGCAGAAAGCACGGATTTTGCGCCCGAACAGATTGTTGAATTTTCCAGCTATATTCACGAAGCTGCGGATCATTTGCTGGATGTCGTCAATTCCATTCTCAATATTTCGAAGATTGAGAGCGGGACGACCATGCTGGATGTGCAAGATGTGTCCATCTGCGAAATTCTTCGCTCCGCCATTCGGTTCATAGAGCTTAAGGCAAAAGACAACAATATTACGCTACATGAAGAATATGAGTCTGATCTGGCAATTTTACGCGGTGACCCGGTGCGGTTGAAGCAGATCTATACAAATTTGCTATCCAATGCCGTCAAATTCACACCATCGGGCGGTAGCATTTCTATATGTGTCGCAAGTTTTGAAAACAAAAAGCTGATGGTGACCATCGGAGATACCGGCATTGGCATGAACCAGGCCGAGATCGAAGTTGCTATTTCGCCGTTTGGTCAAGTCGATAACAAGCTATCGCGTGAGCAAGAGGGAACCGGCCTTGGATTGGCCATTGCCAAGGGGCTGATCGAGCAGCATGGTGGCAAATTGGAAATTTCCAGCGCCCGCGGTAAAGGAACAGTCGTTGCAACAATATTGCCGGTAGAAGCCAGTGAACAGAAACAAAAATTATCTGAAAAAGTAGCAGCATAATTTGATGCGCGCTTGAATAAAAAATTTTATTGATTGGGACGGATATGAATATGATACAAAATGGGCACAGCAAGTCCCCCATAGAGGACTCTACAAAGGGCGTTTCGGTTGGCCGTATTGTCTCTGTGACGGGATCGCAGGCTATTGCCTTAGTTTTCCATAATTCGAATGGATCAGAAGAAAGCAAGGCGCTGCAACCAGAAATGGGTACTTTGTTGAAGGTGGATACGCCAATTTCCGTGGTTCTTTGTCTGGTGTCAGCGCTAAGCTCTCCCGCTCCGACTGAAGTAGATAGCGATAAAGAGCTGTGGATTGCCGAGATTGAGCTGGTAGGCGAATTGTTCAAAAATGAACAAGGTGTGCCGGATAAATTTCGCCGCGGTGTCATGGCTTATCCAGCGCTGGGTGATCTCGTTTACAAATGTTCTCATCAGGAGCTGGAAAAAGCCTATTCATGGGATAATGAAGAAACTATTCGGATTGGCAAAATTCATCAAGATCAAAGCATTGATGCGGTGATCCGGGTCAATGAAATGCTTGGCAAGCATTTCGCCGTACTGGGCTCTACGGGTACCGGTAAATCCTGCTCAACAGCACTTTTGCTGGGCCAGATACTTGAGAAAAACCCCGAGGGCCACGTCGTACTGATTGACCCGCACAATGAATATACAAAATCCTTTGGCAATATGGCTGAGGTTATTTCCGTGAATGAACTGCAATTGCCGTTCTGGTTTTTGAACTTTGAAGAAATTGTCGAAGTGCTGGTGGGAGATCGCAAGGGTCGATCCAAGGAAGTCGAAATTCTTGCTGACCTCATTCCCATGGCGAAGGCTCGTTATGCCAATGGCAAGCGCAATGGCCGTCTGGCCATGCGCACCAGCGACAATGCTAATTTCTCTGTCGATGCGCCATTGCCTTATCGGATCTCCGATATAAATGATCTGCTCAATGAGCATATGGGTCGCCTCGATATGAAAAACTCGATTGGCCCCTACAAGGTCCTCAAAGCCCGCATTGAAGCTGTGACGTCAGACGTTCGCTACTCCTTTATGTTCGGATCGACAACCGTGCAAGATCAAATGGCGGTCATCCTTGGGCGCTTGTTCCGCATACCGGTGAATGGCCGACCGATCACCATTATTGAAATGACGGGCCTGCCGTCTGAAGTCATCAATGTGGTGGTGTCAGTAATTGCCCGCATGGCCTTTGATTTTGGCCTGTGGAGCGGTGGCAAAGTGCCGGTCACTATTGTTTGCGAAGAAGCGCATCGCTATATTCCAGCCGACAGCGCCATGGGGTTTGAGCCAACCAAACGCTCGCTGGCCAAGATTGCCAAGGAAGGGCGTAAATACGGAGTATCGCTCGGTGTTATTTCGCAGCGCCCTTCAGAAATCGACTCGACTATTCTCTCCCAGTGCAACACCTTGTTTGTGATGCGCATAGCCAATGACCTGGACCAAAAGATCGTCTTGTCGGCGATCTCGGATGCTGCCAGTTCGTTGCTGGAATTCTTGCCATCTCTTGGCATGGGGGAATGTATTGTTTTTGGCGATGGTGTGACCTTGCCGGTGCGCATGAGATTTGACCGTTTAGAGGACAAATATCTGCCGCGCAGCTCTACCGCCAAATTTACTGAAAGCTGGCGTGAGACCATCGAGAACAATGAAGATTTTCTTGAAAATGTCGTCAAGCGCTGGCGGGCAGCCGGCACTCCGACAGCTGATATGACGGGGGGCGCGAAAATCGCTGAGGCCGTGGCGATGCCAGGCGATGCAGGTTTATCGGCCCGCAAGATGTCCCCGGCTCTACAAGATAATCCTGCGCCGCAAATGCAGGCACCTGTGCCGACTCCGGTGGTGCCGCAATCACCTGAATCCGAGGCACCAGTCCTGGATGCTCCAGACTTTGAAGAAAAGGTGCATGTGGCAGAGGTGAGCAAGGGATCTATTGCGTCTGCGATGGAAGAAAAAGAGCGCATACGTGATGCGCTCCGAGCCAAGAGTCGCTTCTTTAAATAGGGCGGTATGAGCGCTCTAGCACTCCTGTCGTTCACATGATCGTGTCAGCTTCCCATGCAATTTTGTGTTATACTTGCTCAGGTATTTCGAGCAATTGCGCGCGCAACAGCAAGGGAGGCACGCAGAAGTGGCTAGGGAAATCTGCACAGTGTCTATAAGTGGATTTATGGCCTGTAAACCGGCATGATTGCCGACAACAGGAGACCCTTTATGACGAGACGACCACGTAGAAATCACACCGCGGCTTTCAAATCCAAAGTTGCCCTTGAAGCGATTAAGGGTGAAAAGACCCTGAGTGAGCTGGCGCAGCAGTTTGATGTGCATCCGAACCAGATCAAGATATGGCGCGACCAGTTGCAGGAGGGAGCAAAAGAGGTTTTCAGTAAAGACAGCAAGTCTGCCAAGCCTGAGCCCGCCATTGACGTCAAAACCCTGCACGCCAAGATCGGCGAATTGACCCTGGAAAATGATTTTTTAGAAACCGCGCTCACCAAGGCAGGATTGCTGAGCGCAAAGAAATGATTGATCGCAAAGACAAACTGCCGCTCATCCGTCAGGCCAAAGCCCTCGGCATCAGTCGTGGCAGTCTCATATATGTAGGCGATTTTCATCTCTGCTTCGTGCCCAGACCAGTCCAACCGGAAGAATTTATCATCAAGGCAACGAGCATAGGCGCTTACTTTAGAAAACTATCCAGCCCTCACATGTGCAATGAATTTACCAACTTCTCCTTTCAGCAATTCTGCCTGCTGCGAAAGTTCACCGGCCGCCGACATCACCTCACCAGAGACAACCCCAGCTTCCTGGGATGCCTCAGTCACGGATACGATATTGTCGCTGACCTGTTGGGTGCCAGTGGCAGCCTTATAGACGTTCCCAGCGATTTCCTGGGTAGCAGCACTTTGCTCTGACATTGCCGCTGCTATTGCGGATGAAATCTCATCAACACTTCTGATAGTCCGACTAACATTTTCCATCGAACTGGAAGCTTGATTGGTCGCCGCCTGGATATCGCCAATTTGCTGGGAAATTTCATCTGTCGCCTTTACCGTCTGACTAGCAAGCTCTTTGACTTCACCCGCCACGACTGCGAATCCTCTGCCCGCGTCTCCGGCTCTGGCTGATTCTATCGTTGCATTCAGCGCCAGCAAATTTGTTTGTTCGGCAATGCTTGAAATTATCTCGACGACTTCACCGATTTTGTTTGCTGTTTTAGCTAAAACACCCATTTGCTGGCTGGTACTATCGACTTCTTCAACGGCTTGCTGCGAGGCACTAGAAGCCTGAGCCACCTGTTGGCTAATTTCTCCGATGTTGCTCGTCATTTCTTCGGTGGCGGTGGCGACGGATTGTACATTGCTTGAGGTCTGTTGCGATACAGCCGAGGCAGCTGTCGCCTGACGACTCGTTTGCTCGGATATTCCCGCCATAGACTGCGCTGTTGAGTTGAGTTCAGTCGAAGCAGAGGAAACTGTTTCGACAATACAGCCGACACTGGCATCGAAATCGTTCGCTATTTCATGCATCCTGCGATGTCTATCGTCTTCATTTTGCTTAGCCAGTTCGACCTGCTTAGCTTCCATTTCGATCTTGGATAAAGCGTTCTCTCTAAACACGCGAAGACCCTCCACCAGCTCACCAATTTCGTTGGCTCGAGCTTCAGGAAGTTTTATGTTTAATTTTCCCTTCGTTAGGTCCGTCATGGCCTTGGTGATACAGCCCAAGGGACTAATGATTTGCCGGAAAAGAACCATATACACAAAGAGTGCCATTATGGCTGAAGTTACACCCGCTATGATCAAGGCCAGGAGAGACATGTTACGCGAAGACACAAGGTTGTTTGATAGGTCTTCTCCTTGTAATTTCATTTCCTCTCCCGTAGCTATGACAAGAGTTTTTAAGCCTTCAATTGCTGGTTTATCATTGATTTTTATCGCTTTATCGATTTGCTCTGGTGTCTTGCCCTGTTTGCTGAGTTCACGCGCAGTACCAACCGCTTTGGCATATTTGCCTACGGTGTGGTCTATATTCTGAAGCGCTTTTTTTTCAATGTCTGACAAGGGTTTGTTACGGTAGACTCCAATGGCATCGTGTATTTTTTTGATAGCATTTTGCATCTTGTCTATTCGTTGCATATCGCCACGAATAACGAAATTCTTGAATTGGTGAATCATGCCGCCATAGCCTATGGCAGATCGGATATTACCGATAAGATCGGTTTTGGTTAAGTTATCTCTATGTTTGGCTATCTTGGACGCCCGGGTGAACTTGTGGAGTTTGTGCAGTCCTGCAAGTGCTGAAGCGTCATTCACCTTCACGCTTCGATCTATCTTACGAGCTTTATGTTTGTAACGTACTAATAGTCGAATGGCTGTGATCTTGCGCGCATATTTCCCTACTGTTTTGCTGATGTGGTCTAGAGCCTCCAACTCTTCCTTACTGGGACCCGTGGCCTTGTACTGGTCAATAGCAGCTTGTACACCACCCGCTGCATTTTGAAATTTTGCGATACGAGGTTTATCTTTCCGAAGCACGTAATTCTTGAAGTGATGTACCATTCCACCATAACCGATATTTTTTACGATTGCGGAATAGGCGACTGCCTTTGGATTGGTATCAGCCTTGTATTGATCCCATACGTCAAGTGTGTGATCCATGCTCTTTGAGGTGGTCAATGAGGTGCTGATAAACACTCCTCCTGACGTGATGATGAGCACAAGCACCATTATAGCTAAGTGCCTGATCTTAAGATTCATAATTGTGTTCATGCCGATCACCTGTAGTGTTGTTGACGTTCTTACACAGGTACTGGGGGAACTAACTGTAGGTTTGGGACAATTTTTTTACGATGTACAATTTATTGCTGTTCTTTAAAACATGTTCAAAGTTTGTAATGGAAGTAAAAACTATACCTATACGAAAATATCGTTGGAAAATTGATACCAACTCAACACGTGTACATACATTTTTTTAATTGGAAAAGGTTAAGATTTTATACAAGGTTCGCCATAGCTAAACTGGCGATCCTGAAGGTCCGCTTTTTTCTTTGACCAAATATCTATTGGAACTGCTCACCACTTGAAAATATCATGCGATTCCCCTGGCATCAAGACCGATACTGTCGACACAATAACCCTGCGCTCCCTTCCAAGAACATATGCCAGTCTGAAATTGGCGAAACGCAGATAAATAATATATGGGACGAACAGGCGTTAAGAGGGAGGCCGTGCTATTCAGCCTCTTGCTTCATCAAGTCAAGAGCCTGCATGAGGTCTTTACGGCCCACAATCAAATCTTCCACGGTCACATCATCCACCACTTCGAGAAAAGCTGCCAGAGCCTTATTGAATGTCAATGATAGCTCACACAAACCTGTCAGAGGGCACGTACTGGTGGCTGGCACAAAACATTCTACCAAATCAAAACCGTCTTCCGTTTTGCGCAAAATCTCGCCAACTGTAATATCGCCGGGCGCTTTGGCCAGTTTAAAACCACCATTTCGACCGCGATAATTATCGAGATAGCCCCATTGACCCAGCTGGTGAACGCATTTCACGAGATGTGCCTTGGAGATATTATATGCGACAGCAATGTCCTTGACGCGTGAGAGCTCGCCTCCCTTGAGTCCTGAGTACATCAAGGTTCTCAATGCGTAATTGCTGTAAGCTGTTATTCTCATGATTTGTTCCCCCGGGTATGGCTTCCCGTCTGCAATCGATAAACACTGTTTTGTTCGTTATTGTTGCACCTTAAAAGTCTTCATGTCACCTTCCCAAACGACAATGAACCCCAAAGCGATTATACAGTGCGGTAATTTTCTACACCTTCTATGCAGTAGTTTATTGTACAATAAAAATTGTACTTGATATATAGATTTAATTTTTCGCACCGATTTTCAAGATGTGGTTCTGTCAATTCTACTACAAGTCCGCTCGTTGCAACAAGTCGGTTAACCTATGGCGGATGGTCGACCAGCGCTGCTCATCCCTGATTTTTTTTCCCAGCAGATCCTTGACGTAAAAAGCATCCACCGCCCGTTCTCCATAGGTACTGATATGGGCCGAGGTCACAGACAGATTAAGCTCTGCCAATTCATGGGTCAGATCATAGAGCAAGCCCGGGCGATCCAGAGCTTCGATCTCGATCACCGTAAACTTATCAGACAATTTGTTGTCCAGGGTGACGATCGGGTCGATTGTGAAAGCATCAATTGCCCTTTTGGCAATCAATTTTTTTGACATGATTTTATCGAGACCGGTTTCACCACGCAATAGCTTGCCAATCGTCTGCGCGATCCTTTTGCCCCTGCGCAATTCATCTTCTTCCATCTCGAACTGACGTTGCAGATAAAAAATATCCAGCGCCATGCCATCGCGCGTGGTGGAAATCTGTGCCCCGACAATATTGGCCCCAGCCGCTGCGCAGGCCCCAGCAACTTGCGACAAGAAACGAGGATGCGCTTGTGAATACAATATCAGCTCGGAAATTTCCGTAAACTGATCGGTAATCACCTTGGTTGCAATATTGAGTTTTTTGCGAGTGGCGCGATACACCAGAGCCGCATGTTGAAGCTGATGCTCCTGATTGGTTTTTAACCAATAATCATCATAGTGGTTAGCCACATACTGGTCACGTTCATCGCTGGACCACCCCTCTAGACTCTCTTTCAGGCTGTCAATGATCGCGTCAATACGCCGTTTTTGGTCGAGCCTAGTGTGGCCGCCGCCCAAAACCGGCTCCGTTTCATAGTAAAGATTGCGCAACAGCTCGCCTTTCCAGCCGTTCCACACGCCGGGACCAACGCCTCTGATATCGGCAACGGTGAGCACCAGAAGCAATTTCAACCGCTCGCGGCTTTTGACAATGGCGGCAAAGTCAGCAGATGTTTTTGGATCCGAACTATCACGGTTTTGCGCGTAATGACTCATCACTAGATGGTTTTCCACCAACCAGACAACAATATCGGTTTCAGAGCGCGATAATCCAAAACGAGGGCACAAGTCCCGCGCAACCTCGCCGCCCGCTTCCGAATGATCCTGATCGCGTCCCTTGGCAATATCATGCAATAGCAAAGCCACATAGAGCAGGCGGGTGTTTTCAATCGAATCCAGAATTTCGGCGGAAAGCGGATGATCCTCCGCATAGTCACCAAGTGCAATTTTAGCCAGCACGCCGATGGTTTTGATCAAATGCTCGTCAACCGTATAGCGATGATACATATTGAACTGCATCAAACAGACAATTTTGCCAAAATCGGGGATGAAGCGCCCTAACACTCCTGCTTCATTCATCTTGCGCAGGGAGTTTTCGACGCCGCGCGGGGTCGTCAAAATATCCAGAAACAATTCATTGGCTTCTGGGCTTTCACGCAGTTCATCATTGATCAAATGAAAGCTTTTTTGCAGCAGGCGCAGGGCCGCTGGATGCAACAAGACATTGTTCAATTCGGCCAGATAAAACAAACGGATAATATTCGTTGGATCTTGCTCAAAACAGTCTTCTGTTTTGACATTCATGCGCCCATGCTCGATAGTAAAAACTTCGTTTTCAAACACTGGATCCGACTTGGCTGGCCTTAGTTTGTCGAACAAGCGGTAGAGTACCGGGGGCTGCTTGAGCTGCTTTAGTTCAAGCGCCGAGCAGATAATGCGCGTCAGTTCGCCTACATCGCGGGCCATCAGAAAATAGTGCTTCATAAAGCGTTCGACGGCTCGCAGTCCCGCCCGTTCTTGATAATCCATACGCTCGGCCATGGGGATCTGGACATCAAAGCTAAGCCGCTCTTCAGGACGGTTACTCATGAAATGCAAATGACAGCGCGCCGTCCACAAAAAGGCTTCGCAGCGGGCAAATGTGGCTCTTTCCGCAGATGACAGCTCGATATTGCGCTTGGCCTGCATGACTTTTACGTCCCGCTTTGTGTAATCAAGCAACCAGTGCAGCGTATGCAGATCGCGCAGACTGCCCTTGCCCTCTTTAATATCGGGTTCGACAATATAGCGAGAGCTGCCGCTTTTCTTGTGGCGTTCTGTTCGCTCATCAAGCTTGGCCTCGATAAATTCTTCCGAGCGCCCCTTGATTACCTGCTGGGTAAAACTGTCGGTGAATTTCTTAAACAATTCTTCATGCCCACACAAGAAGCGGCTATCGAGCAGGGCTGTGCGAATAGTAAAATCTTCAAGTGCTGTGCTGATGCATTGCTTGATGGTGCGCGTCGCGTGTCCCACCTTGAAGCCCAGATCCCACAAGGTATAAAGAATGAATTCCAGCAGGCTTTCGCCCCAGGCCGTTTGCTTGTACGGCAGCAAGATAAGCAGATCAATATCGGATCCAGGTGCCAGTAGGTTACGACCATAACCACCTGTTGCAACGAGACAAATTCGCTCGCCAGAGGTGGGATTAAGACGCGGATAAATATGCTGCGAACCAAAGATGAAGATATGTTCGATCAACCGGTCCTGAAAGGTCGAAAAATCACCAGCGCAAGAAATGCCGTTATTATCATCCTCAAACCGGCTCTGCAAATCCCCATGTACATCGGCCATCCACGCCTTGAACACCGATAAGAGCTCGGAGCGCATTTTGGCTTCATTGCCTTGATGGTTTTTTGCGATTTTGTCCAGATTCTTGATAATTTCCGCCTTGCGAAAAATATCATTGTCTCTTGCCGGCGCCGATTTTTGGGTCGCTTGTTCCATTCTCAAATCCGATTCTGGTCCATAAAGCTCCCCCTGTATAGAGGGGGATAAGTACGGCTGCAATCAACATTGCTCAACAATAAGCCCAAGATAAATATTGCACAGGGCGAGTAGCTTGACTAAACAATTGATCAGCTTGCGCCAGCAGCTTACATATTCTTTACGACAAGCACTCACAAAAGGCCTCCCCATGAAAGCACGTATTCATGTCACCCTCAAACAAGGCGTCCTTGATCCCCAGGGGAAAGCCATCTCGCATACCCTTGAAGCTCTTGGCTTTGAGGGTGTGAAAAAGGTACGCCAAGGCAAATTCATCGAAATCGAACTAGCAGAGACCGATGAACAACGCGCCGGTGAACAGGTAGAGCAAATGTGCCAGAAACTGCTCGCCAATATGGTTATCGAAAATTACGACTACAAGCTGGTATCCTAGCCAGAAGGAACTTTGTCATGAAAGCATCCGTCATTGTCTTTCCCGCCTCCAATTGCGACCGCGATGTCGCGGTGGCGCTCAAAGAGGTCAGCGGCAGGGCGCCCGCGATGGTCTGGCACGGGGGCGTGGATCTCCCTTCCAGTGATCTCATTGTATTGCCCGGTGGGTTTTCTTATGGCGATTATCTGCGCTCAGGCGCTCTGGCGGCACGCTCCCCGGTGATGCGCGCGGTCATTGAGCAGGCGAAATCCGGTGTGCCGGTGCTGGGCATATGCAACGGTTTTCAAGTGCTCACCGAAAGCGGCTTGCTGCCCGGAGTACTGCTTCGCAATGCCGGGCTCAAATTCATCTGCAAAGATGTCCATCTAACGATCGAGCGCGATGACACCCTGTACTCCTCTGATTATAAAGACAATAAGGTTATCAAGGTGCCTGTTGCTCATCATGATGGCAATTACTTCGCTGATGACAACACTATAAGCCAGCTCGAAGACGAAGGCCGCGTGGCTTTTCGCTATTGCGATAGGTACGGCAACGCATCGAGTGAGGCCAATATCAATGGCTCGCGCAACAATATCGCCGGCATTTATGATGAAAAAGCGTGTATTCTTGGTATGATGCCGCATCCAGAACGCATGATCGCCCCTGAACTTGGCGGCATCGGGGGCCTTCCCTTGTTCCGCTCCATTCTTGATACCCTGCACTAATGCCCCCCTGCCGCCCAAAAAAGGATCTTCGCCATGAGCTTTGATGATGATGTAGACGACCAGAAGAAAAAATTTCTCGCCGCCCGCCTTGAGCCAGAGCAAGTCATTCTTGCCACAGAGGCCTTTGCCGACAAATTATCGTTGGAAATCCAGAGCAAGCGCCTTAAATTTGACTATGAATTCGACAATGAAGACGGCCCAAGAGTGTCGGTGCTGTACGCCACCGCTCCTTTTCACATCGGCACAGTTTATGTTCAGGGCAACGGCTCCATTGCCTTTACCTCCGAGAGCGAATATTTCCCCCAGGTCGTCGCATATGAAGACGAAGAAGAATTTTTTAAAGACGCCAAGGAGTTCTTCGTTGAAGGCCTCGCCGCCTTCGAACTCGACGAAGAAGAAGACAGCTACGAGGCTTGAGGTGACGATGACACCCCATAACGGACATTCACATCTTATATGACCAACATGACCAAGATAAAAATCACTCCTGAACTCGTGGCCGAGCATGGCATTAACGAGCAAGAACATGAGCATTTGCTGGATATTCTGGGGCGCGAGCCAAGCTATACCGAACTAGGTATTTTTTCCGTCATGTGGTCGGAGCATTGTTCTTATAAATCCAGCCGCTTTTGGCTCAAACAACTGCCCACAGAAGGTCCTCAGGTCGTTCAAGGACCGGGCGAAAACGCGGGCATTGTCGATCTTGGTGATGGCGATGCCGCCGTTTTCAAGATGGAGAGCCACAATCACCCCAGCTATATCGAGCCCTATCAGGGCGCAGCGACCGGTGTTGGCGGTATCATGCGCGATATTTTCACCATGGGTGCGCGCCCGGTTGCCAATATGAACGCCTTGCGCTTTGGCTCTCCTACGCACAAGAAAACCCGTCACTTGGTGGCTGGAGTGGTATCGGGTATTGGCGATTATGGCAACTGCATGGGGGTGCCAACGATTGGCGGCGAAACCGATTTCGACAGCCGTTACAATAATAATATTCTCGTCAACGCCATGTGTGTGGGCCTCATCAAGACAGATAAAATCTTCTATTGCGCCGCGCATGGCACCGGTAATCCGGTTATCTATGTAGGTTCCAAGACGGGCCGCGACGGTATTCACGGCGCTACCATGGCGTCCGCCGAGTTCGCCGAAGACAGCGAAGAAAAACGTCCTACGGTACAGGTCGGTGATCCGTTCACGGAAAAGCTTTTGCTCGAAGCCTGCCTCGAATTGATGGCCGGTGACACCATCATCGCCATTCAGGATATGGGCGCAGCGGGTCTCACCTCTTCGTCGGTTGAAATGGCCGACAAGGGCGGCGTGGGTTTCGCACTTGACCTAGATCAGGTGCCCCAGCGCGAAACCAACATGACCGCCTACGAGATGCTGCTTTCTGAAAGCCAGGAGCGTATGCTGATGGTGCTCAAACCAGGCAGCGAAGAAGCAGCCCGCAAAATTTTTGAAAAATGGGAACTGGATTTCGCCATTGTCGGTGAGACCAATGACACCAACCATCTGACCATCACCCATCAAGGTGAGGTCGTGGCAGATATTCCTGTCGCCTCGCTCGCCGATAGTGCCCCCGAATATCAGCGCCCCTTTGTAGAGCCAACCCCACCACCTGCGATCAACTCGCAAAATATCAAAGCCCCACCTTCCATTCTTGGTGCATTGACGCTGATGATGGCGTCGCCAAACCTGTGCTCGCGGCGCTGGATCTGGGAACAGTATGACCACATGGTAATGGGAGACACTGTCGGTCGCCCCGGCGGCGACGCTGGTGTCGTGCGCATTCACAGCACGAATAAAGGACTTGCCGTCACCACCGATGTGACGCCGCGCTATGTAACGGCTGACCCCTATGAAGGGGCCAAGCAGGCTGTCGCAGAAGCGGCCCGCAATTTGAGCGCCGTTGGCGCCCGCCCGCTAGCCGTCACCGATTGCTTGAATTTTGGCAATCCCGAGCGCCCGGAAATCATGGGACAGTTCGTGGCCGTCATCAAGGGCATGGGCGAAGCATGCGAGATGCTCAATTGCCCGGTCGTGTCGGGTAATGTCTCGCTTTATAATGAGACCATCATTGACGGGGAATATGAGAACATCCCCCCAACGCCGGCAATAGGCGCGGTCGGTCTCATAGAAGACCTTGACCTCATATGCGATATTGCGGTCAAAGACGAAAATGATGTGATGATCCTTATTGGCCCCGAACAGGGCTGGCTTGGACAATCGCTTTATCAAGAGGTGATCGTTGGTTGCCTTGAAGGTGCACCGCCCCCAATCGACCTTGAGCTTGAGAAAAAAGTTGGCGCGCTTGTGCGCACCCTCATTCGTAAAAAGCTGGTCAATGCCGTGCATGATATTTCAGGAGGAGGCCTGCTGGTCGCCGCCGCCGAAATGGCACTAGCTGGTGGCAAGGGCATTGAGTTTGGCCCCATCGATACCAAATTACCCGCTCACGCCCTGTGGTTTGGCGAAGATCAGGCCCGCTTCATCCTCACTTGCAAGGAAGAAAACCTCGGTAAAATCGCCATGGCCGCACAGTTTACCGGCCTGCCGTCCGGCATGATCGGCACTGTTAAAGGCGACGCGCTGGTTATCGAAGGCGAACCCGCCCTGCCACTCAATGATCTGCGCAAGGCGCATGAGGCATGGTTGCCAGGGTACATGAGGGTTTAGGTTACACCAGTCTCAATTTTTTCCAGTTTCCCTATAGAACAGAACATGATTCCATGATGTTCTGAAAAGCAAGCTGAAAAATTCATCGCCTTTTTCAACAAGACCACGGCCAAACCATTCAAATGGACCTATGAAGGAAAACCGCTCAAAGGCGTATCATAAAATGACGTCAAGACTTCCAATGGGGTGTGCTAGGAGCGGCAGATAAATCGGATGAAAACAAAACGCCCTTCCGGGGAAAACCGGCGAGGGTGTTCTTGCATTTGATGAGCGAAAATCGATTTTGACGCTGTGCCATCAATCCCATGAGGCCTTAACAAACTTGCAGAAAACCTCTCCGGCCGTGGACAGCTTGACATTTGCTGGCGACAATAGATGAAAGGTCCAGCACAGAGGTGGGTTTAGTTTTTTTACAGCGATCTGTTGGGACTCTTTCACGGTAATGGCGTCCACAAAGCTGATGCCAAAGCTCATGGATACCAGTTTTACAATCAAGCTTTGCGTTTCGACCTCTAGAGTGCGTGTGAAGGTTAGCCTTTGTTGTGAAATATACTGATCCAATACATATCGAAACGGGCTCCCTGCCGTCAGAGCAATAAATTTTTCTGAACTCAAATTGGCGAGATCGAGATCATTCCCGCCAGTACCAAAACGAGAGTTTGGACCGATGAGTACCGCGTGACTGCTCATTTGCGCATGGCTTTGGTAATCGCGCGCGCCGTCATGCATGACGATCGCCAGATCTGCATTGCCCCGTTCCAGCATGTTCAGTGCCCTGTGTCCTTCGGCTACATTGACGTTAAGTTCGATTTCAGGGTGAGACTTGGAAAATAGGCACAAAATTTCAGGCAGCAGATAATCGGCCGCCACTGGAATTGCCACTAACTGGATATGACCATGTTTTGCCGAGCGGATATCATCCGCTACGCTATCAAGGCGGGTGAGAACAGACATGGCAGTGCCGGTTTCATCAAAAAACAACCGACCATCCTGGGTCAATTCCAGGCGTCGACCCTTTTTGCCAAACAGAGTGAGGTCTGTGGTATTTTCCAGCCTGCGCAAAAGATGGCTGATGGCTGGTTCGGTTATAAAGAGATGTTTTGCGGCAGCCGCAATCGATCCGAGGGTGACAACGGCATGAAATGCTTCAAGCGAACGTAGACTGGGCTTCTTTTTCATAACTTAAGTTATACTTAAGTTTAGCATGATAAAAAGTCAATTGTCTAAACAATATACTCATGTCATCATCGAGATATGGATGACTTCACCCTAGCTCTGGTTTCAACAAGCGGTCTTGGTCTGATGTTCGGCCTGATCTTGCTAGGGTCAACGTTGCAAGTTGCCACAGGGGTGGGGTTGGGCTTGATCGCCGGTCCGTCTTTACTGTATTTTCTCGACAGTATTTCGGCAGTACAAACGGCCATTATCCTCAATCTTGTCCTGACCTTGTTTCTGCTGCCATCCGAAAAAAATGCGATTTCTCACTCACCCTTGCTGCATCTCTCGATCTGGTTTTGTCTTGGCTTGCCTCTCGGATTTGCTCTATTGTTCTTGCTTGAAATATCGACCCTGAAACTGATTGG
The DNA here is from genome assembly GCA_024228495.1 of bacterium. Lineage (GTDB taxonomy): Bacteria > Pseudomonadota > Alphaproteobacteria > Rhizobiales > JAKIUO01 > JAKIUO01. The sequence continues at coordinate 32,695 of JAAETJ010000298.1, forward strand.
AGCGGCGGTAATTTTATTGTCAGTTGTGCAGCTGAAATTCTTTCCGGCCAAGGCGAGTAAAGGCACTGACGGATCTTGGATGATCCGTGTCGGTGGCAGCTTGTCAGGGGCAATGACCGGGGCGCTGGCTATTCCGGGACCAGTGGCACTTTGGGCGCTATTATCAAGTGGTTTGGATACCGTAATGACCCGCGCTACTTTGCGGGCTTATTTCGTCATCGCCTACACCTTGACGTTTTTGCTGCATCTTGGTTTTATCGGCAGCGGGCAACAAACCTGGGGAATGTCCGGTATCTTGGTCCCTGCCGTGATTGGTGGCATCATCGCAGGGAAATATGGACGGCGCTATCTCGAACCGGATCAATTACGCCACATACTCGAAATTGTACTTGTAATCATGGGTCTTTCACTACTCATAAAGGGGGTATTGGATGTTACATGACAGCCTTGATCTACTACCTGCTCTGAAGGCATTTCCAACTGCTGATCTGAATACACATGTTACCTCTCTGGATCATTTGCCCCGTCTGGGAGCGCGGTTGGGGGTCGAGTTGATTGTCAAGCGAGATGATACTCTACAGCTGGGAATGGGCGGCAACAAAGTACGCCAACTTGAATATTATCTGGGGCCTGGCGTGCGTGAGGGCGCTGATACGGTGCTGATAACGGGTGCGGTACAATCCAATTTCGTACGCCTTTGCGCGGCCGCAGCCCGTAAGCTTGGATGGCAGGCGGTTGTGCAGCTGGAACACCGCGTGCCAAGGGATGATGTGATTTACAAAAATTCTGGCAATGTCCTGTTGAACCAGTTGTTTGGGGCGGAAATCCATTATTTCTCGCAAGGCGAAGATGAGGCCGCAGCGGATGCCGCTCTGGACCGTATGGCGAACGAGGTGCGTGCCAGAGGTCGTCGCCCCTATGTGGTTCATCTGGGCATTAATCATCCGCCAATCGGTGGCCTTGGATATGCCAGTTGTGCCGCCGAATGTTACGCTCAGTTTCAAGCCAGGGGCGCCATGCCGGACCATGTGGTCATTGCGTCTGGCAGTGGCCTGACCCATGCCGGCTTTCTGGTTGGCGCAAGAGCGGTTGGCTGGGACGTCAAAATTCATGGTATCTGCGTCCGGCGCGAGGCCACCCAGCAACGCAAACGTATCGTGCGCCGCGCCGCCGAACTCGATAAGATGTTGGGTACAGATCGGATAACGCCGCAGGATACTATCGTCGATGACAGTGTTTTGGCTCCCGGTTACGGGCAGATGAACGATCGGGTGATGGAAGCCATCACCTTTGCTGCTAGAGATGAAGGTTTGCTGACCGACCCGGTCTATACGGGGCGCACTTTGGCGGGCCTGATCTCACTTGTTAATTCCGGAAAAATCGAGCAAGGCTCGAGCGTCGCTTTCATCCATACTGGTGGCTTGCCCGCAATTTTCGCCTACCAGAACGATATTGTTTCTGGTCTTGATAATCAGCAAACGAAAGGGGGAGGCTAACCGGTAAAAATCCCAGCGATCAATGCTGGAAACAACCATAAACGATCCCCTGCACAAAGCGGTTCACCCCGTAATAAACAAATGCAGGATCAAAATTCAGGGAGAAGATAATGAAACGTTTTTCCAAAAATATTGCCACTAAAACAGCCTTGGGTGTTGTTTTGGCAGCAGGCCTTTCTTGGCCTGTTGCAGCCGATGACTTCGTCTCGATCGGCACAGGCGGTGTAACCGGGGTTTACTATCCAACGGGTGGTGCTATTTGTCGCCTGGTCAACAAGGGTAAAAAGACACACGGCATTCGCTGTTCAGCTGAATCCACCGGTGGATCAATCTACAACATTAACACCATTCGCGCTGGTGAATTGCAGTTTGGTGTTGCCCAATCTGACTGGCAGTACCACGCCTATAACGGGACATCAAAGTTTGCCAAAAAAGGCAAATTCGCAAAGTTGCGGGCCGTATTTTCTGTTCATGCCGAACCGGTCACCGTGATCGCCCGTGATGATGCCAAAATCAACAATATCACCGATGTCAAAGGCAAGCGCATGAATATCGGCAACCCCGGTTCTGGTACTCGTGGTACTTGGGAAGTTCTTGAAAAAGCCCTTGGTTGGAAGCGTGCGGATCTGGCTCTTGCTTCAGAAATGAAATCAGCGGAAACCGGCGCCGCCGTTTGCGATGGTAAAATCGACGCCTATTTCTGGCTGGTGGGGCATCCTTCCGCTCTGACACGCGAAAGTCTTGCCTCTTGCAAATCGCATCTTGTCGACGTGACCGGTTCTGCCATCGACAAGCTCGTTGCAGATAAACCCTATTATCGCACCGCAACCATTCCGGCGGGGATGTACAACAATAAAAAAGATGTCAAGACGTTCGGCGTTGGGGCAACCTTTGTCTCCAGTACCGATGTGTCTGAAAAGGTTGTTTATACAGTCGTCAAATCAGTTTTTGACAACTTTAAGCAGTTCAAAAAACTGCATCCGGCATTTGCTAATCTCAAACCAGAGGAAATGATCCGTGATGGATTGTCTGCGCCTTTGCATGCCGGTGCTGTCAAATATTATAAAGAACGCGGCTGGATAAAATAGTCGTCCGGCGGCAGGGGAATTATCTCCTGCCGCTCATTATTTTCTCCTGGCACTGTGCTGACAATCGCCAGGGACTAAATGCGCTAGAATTACTGTTGTTTTATTACAAGCATTCCGGGCTGTGGCGCTGATAAACCGGTTTCCACAGGCTGATGCTTAGGGGCACGATGACATTGAGTAAAAAAGCGGTCATCATCAGCGTATAAAAAGCCTCGCTAGAAAGGATTTTATTTTCCAGATAGGCAATATCCATGACCACAAAAGCCAGTTCGGCACGCCCCAGCATACCAAATCCTACCATGATACTTTGCACCCAGTTCATGCCGCTTGTGAACCGTGCCGCGATGCTGGCCGAGCTTACCTGAGCTAAGAACAGGGCCATCGTCAAAATAAGTGTATGGAGAATAATGGAAATAAATGTGGACCAGTCAAACAGCAATTTTGTCCCCAGATTGACAAAAAACACAGGTCCAAAAATCGAAAAGGCGACAATATCAACGACACGTCTTGTGTGCTTGTAGAGCTTGTCATCAGCGGGGTGCGCAAAATAATCTTCCTTGAGGATAAGGCCCGCCATATAG
>JAAETJ010000299.1 GCA_024228495.1 bacterium
AGGGTGGCAGGTTGCAGTGCCTCAATATCGCCTGGGATGATCAGAAAAAAGTTTGGTATCGCCTCCCCCCATATGAAGTAAACGGGCCAAGCGATTGGCTGCACTGGACCAATGGGGGACAAAACTGGAATGGAATGTGCGCAGAGTGCCACTCAACCAGCCTCAAAAAGAATTATGACAAGCAAAGCAATAGCTACACCACAACCTGGGCGGAGATAAATGTGGGTTGCGAAGCATGCCACGGCCCAGGCTCAAGACATAAGAACTGGGCCGAACAACCAGCCATGGGCAGAGCAACACTTGTAAATGATGGTCTCACAGTTACCAGCAAAAATCTTTCGGCCAAGAACCAGGTTGCCCTGTGTGCACCTTGTCACTCCAGACGTTTTCAGTTGGGGGATAATGACCACAGTGAGGGTGAGTTACTCGATAAATTGGTACCCAGCCTCCTTGATGAAGGGCTCTATTATCCAGATGGACAGATTCTCGAGGAAGTGTATGTTTATGGTTCGTTCTCCCAGTCAAAAATGTATCAGAAAGGCGTGCGGTGCAGTGATTGTCATGATCCGCACAGCCTGAAAACCCACGCCGAAAAAAATGATCTCTGTCTGCAGTGTCACCGCAAAGAGGAGTATGATACAGAGGCACATCATTTTCACAAAGAAACATATCAGGGGAAGCCGAGCGACGGTTATCTCTGTGTGAAGTGTCATATGCCGGGGCAATATTATATGGGAATAGATTATCGCCCTGACCATAGCCTTAGAATTCCCCGCCCGGATCTAAGCCAAAAACTTGCCACCCCAAACAGCTGTTCAACCCAAGATTGTCACGGGGACAAGCCCCTTGACTGGGTTGTCGAGAACTATACCAAATGGTACGGAACCAAGCGCAAACCTCATTACGGCGAGATTTTTTCCCAGGC